>NZ_DF968368.1:42069-164608 GCF_001270025.1 Streptomyces azureus
CCGACGGCGCTGACCGTGAAGAGGATCGCGGCGATCTGCATGCACCGGATGCGGCCGATGCGGTCGGCTATGCGGCCGGCGGTCGCGGCACCGATGGCGCAGCCGATGAGGGCGATGGCGATGACCTGGGCGAGGGCTGCGGAGCCGATGTCGTAGCGGTCCCTGATGGCCTCGACGGCGCCGTTGATCACGGAACTGTCGTAGCCGAAGAGGAAACCACCCATCGCGGCCGCCGCCGCGATGAAGATGACATGCCCGAGATGCTCGGGATGAGCCGCCCTGGCTCCTGACTTGGGTGCCTGCGCTGTGCTGGTCACGTGTACTCCTCGGGCCACCGGCAACGCTGCCGGAGCGAATCAGCCTTCGAGGTGCCACCTGAAGGTACCTGAAGGTAAAAGGAACGTTGCCGAGACTATGCCTTCAAGTTTCGAAGTCAATAGATCAGCAGCTGTGAATCTGAGGCAGGAGTGTGCCCGTAATGTGTTCAAGTATTGAAGGCGCCGAGAATTGCAGGTGAGACCGGTGTAGACCGCATCCATCTAGCGGAGGCGCTGGCTGATGACCTTCGACACACCGTCGCCCTGCATGGAGACGCCGTAGAGCGCGTCGGCGACCTCCATGGTGCGCTTCTGGTGGGTGATCACGATCAGCTGGGAGGCTTCCTGGAGCTCCTGCATGATCCTGATGAGCCGCTGGAGATTGGTGTCGTCGAGAGCGGCCTCGACCTCGTCCATGACGTAGAACGGGCTGGGCCGCGCCTTGAAGATCGACACGAGCAGCGCCACGGCGGTCAGCGACCTCTCCCCGCCGGAGAGCAGCGACAGCCGCTTGACCTTCTTGCCCGGCGGCCGGGCCTCGACGTCCACGCCGGTGGTGAGCATGTGGTCGGGGTCGGTCAGGATCAGCCGCCCCTCACCACCCGGGAACAGCCGGCTGAAGACGCCCTCGAACTCCCGGGCCGTGTCCCGGTAGGCCTCCGTGAAGACCTGCTCGACGCGCTCGTCGACCTCCTTCACCACCTGGAGGAGATCCGCCCGCGTCTTCTTGAGGTCCTCGAGCTGCTCGCTGAGGAACTGGTGACGCTCCTCCAGCGCCGCGAACTCCTCCAGGGCGAGCGGGTTCACCTTGCCGAGCTGCTGGTAGGCGCGCTCGGCGGCCTTCAGGCGCTTCTCCTGCTCGGCCCGGACGAACGGCCTGGGCCGGTTGCGCGGATGCTCCGGGTCCTCCGGCAGCTCCTCGCCCTCGGCGGGGGGCGAGGGCGGCACGAGCTGGTGCGGTCCGTACTCCGCCACCAGCCCCGCCGGTTCGACACCCAGCTCCTCCAGCGCCTTGGTCTCCAGCTGCTCGATCCGCAGCCGCTTCTCGGCGCCGAGTACCTCGCCGCGGTGGACCGAATCCGTCAACTTGTCGAGTTCGGCCTTGAGATCGCGCCCCTCGGTGCGGGCGCGGGCGAGTTCCTGTTCGCGGCGGGCCTTGGCGGCCTCGGCAGCGGTGCGCTCCTCGTCGGCGCGGGCGAGGGAGACCTCGACGTGGGCGAGCAGCTGCCGGGCACCCGAGCCGACGGCCTCGGCGACCGCCGCCTCGTGCCGCAGCCGGGCCCGCCGCTGCTCGGCACGCGCGCGTGCCTCGCGTTCCGCACGGGCGGCCCGGTCCAGCGAGTCGGCCCGTCCGGCCAGACCCTTCACCCGTTCCTCGTGCGTACGGACCTGGAGTCGGGCCTCCATCTCGGTCTGGCGGGCGTTGGCCCCGTCGGCGGCGAGCCGGTCGCGTACGGAGGTGTCGGGCTCCTCCTCGATCGGCATCTCCTCGGCGACGGCGAGCCGCTCGGCGAGTTCCTCGACCTCCGCGAGTGCCTGGTCGAGGGCCTCCTGTGCCCGGGCCGCGGCGGCGGTGGACCGCTCGGCCTCCCCCGCGGCTCCCCGTGCCTGCCCGGCGAGCCGGCCGAGCTGCTGGGCGACGGCCGACTTCTCCCGGTCGGCGGCCCGGCGCCGCTCCCCCAGCTCCTCGACCAGGGCGGCACACTCCTTGCGCCGTTCCCCGGCCGCGTGCTGGGCCTCGGTCAGCTCCTCGCAGCGGACGGCCAGCTCTTCGAGTTCGGCGGCGGCCTCGTCGACGGAGGCCTGCACTTCGAGGAGGCTGGGCGCGCCCGCGGAGCCGCCGTGGGCGAAATGCGCGCCGAGGAGGTCGCCTTCGGCCGTCACCGCCGTGAGGTCGGGGCGGGCGTAGACGAGATCCTCGGCGTCTTCGAGGGTGCCGACCACGACGATGCCGTGCAGGAGACGGCGTACGGCAGGCATGAGGTCGGTGGGACCGCGGACCAGATCTGCGGCGAAGGCGTGTCGTGTGTCTGCGGGTTCGTTGTGGCCGGTCGCGCAGTTCCCCGCGCCCCCAGGGTCGGAAGCTCCCGCCAAGAGCAGCGTCGCCCTGCCCCCGTCCTGCTTGCGGAGAAGTCTGATCGCGTCGGCCGCCGAGGCCGGGGACGTCACGGCGATCGCGTCCGCCGCCGCTCCGAAGGCGGCTGCCAGGGCGACTTCGTACCCGGGGGTCACCGTCAGGAGTTCCGCCGCCGGGCCGAGGATGCCGGAGAGACGATCCTTCGCCGCGAGCAGTATCCCGGTGCCGTCCTTGCGGCGCAGTCCGAGCGCCAGGGCCTCGTGGCGGGCCTGGGTCGCGGCGCGCTTGCGTTCCGCCGCCGTGGTCGCCTCGCGGGCTGCCGTGAGGGCGGCCTCGGCCTCGGCGAGCTGCTGCTTCGCGGCCTCGTGCTGCTCGGCGAGTTCGGCGTCGCCTGCGTCGAGGCCGTCGACCTCGGCCTTGAGTGCCTCGTATTCCTCCTGCGCGGCGACGGCACGTTCCTGCGCCTCGTCGCGGGCGGCGGCCAGGCGTTCGATCTCGGCCTGGGCGGAGGCGGCGCGGGAGCGGGCCGCGTTGACCTGGCCGCTGAGCCGGGCCAGGCCCTCGCGCCGGTCGGCGATGGCGCGGGCGGCGTCCCTGAGGCGTCGTTCCTCCTGGGTCAGGGCGCGCTCCAGCTCGGCGCGGTGGGCGACCGTGTCCTCCAGGGCGCGTTCGGCCGCCTCCAGGGCCGCTTCCAGTTCGGCCTCCTGCTCGCGGATGCGGGCGGCCTCGCGCTCCATGTCCTCCGGGTCGCGGCCGCGCCGTTCCTCGGGGGGCGCGGAGGTGGCGCTCTTCACGCGGGCGTCGGCCAGCGAGATCGTGCCGCGCACCCGCTCGGCGAGCTGGGAGAGCTCGTACCAAGTCTGCTGGGCGCGCTGGAGGCGCGGCGTGAGCTGCCGTACCTCGTCCTCCAGGAGCGCCTCCCGCTGGAGCGCCTTGCGCAGCGCCTGCTCGGCGGCCTCCTTGCGTTCCTTCAGCGCGGCCTCGTCGGCGACCTCTGCCTTGAGGGCTTCCCGGAGCCGTACGAGGTCGTCGGCCAGCAGGCGCAGCCGGGCGTCGCGCAGGTCGGCCTGGATGACGGCGGCCCGGCGCGCGACGGCGGCCTGGCGGCCGAGGGGCTTGAGCTGCCGTCTCAGTTCATCGGTGAGGTCCTGCACGCGCGCGAGGTTGGCCTGCATCGCGTCCAGCTTGCGCAGCGCCTTCTCCTTGCGCTTGCGGTGCTTGAGGACGCCGGCGGCCTCCTCGATGAAGGCGCGGCGGCCCATCGGGTCGGCGTGCAGCACGGAGTCGAGCTGGCCCTGGCCGACGATGACGTGCATCTCGCGGCCGATGCCGGAGTCGGAGAGCAGTTCCTGGATGTCGAGGAGGCGGCAGGTGTCGCCGTTGATCTGGTACTCGCTGCCGCCGTTGCGGAACATGATCCGCGTGATGGTGACCTCGGCGTACTCGATGGGCAGAGCCCCGTCGGAGTTGTCGATGGTCAGGGACACCTCGGCCCGGCCCAGCGGCGGGCGGCCGGTGGTGCCGGCGAAGATGACGTCCTCCATCTTGCCGCCGCGCAGCGACTTGGCGCCCTGCTCGCCCATGACCCAGCTGAGCGCGTCGACGACGTTGGACTTGCCCGAGCCGTTCGGTCCGACGACGCACGTGATTCCCGGCTCGAACCGGAGTGTGGTCGCCGAGGCGAACGACTTGAACCCGCGGAGGGTCAGGGCCTTGAGGTGCACGCCGCCGGACTCTACCGCTCGGGTTCGTCTCACTCCATGAACCCACGGTTTCGCGACTGAACGCGCAGGGCACACCAGACGTTAAAGACGGTGAAAGGATGCGGGGGCAAGAAAGAAGGGACGCCAGCGGCGTCCCTTGTACTTCTGACAACTCAGCGGTTATGACGGGCGGCCCAACCACTGCGGTGCTGTTGTGGAGCGGTGCAGTGATCAGGTGAGCGCAGGCTCCGCCTGGTGTGCGTCAACGCGCTCCATGATCCTGTCGTGAGAAGCGGCAGCCGTCAGCGCTTCGTTCTCGGCCTGGATCCGTACGAGTTCGGATTCCAGGTCCTGGACGCGCTGCTGGAGCCGTCGCATCTCGGCGAGGAGTCGAGGGTCGGAGCCGCCGACGTAACCGAGAAGCGCCTTTGCCATGATGGATGGTCCTCCACAATGAGTGACCGACCGATGCGGTGTGGGTCGTGAGGGATTCCGCACCCGCAGTCTTGGCAGGGCCTGGAGTTGTGCTGCCGTTCAGCCATGCCAAACAGCTAGGTGCGCGGGGTGCTTTCAGCGTCTCACCAAAAAGTTTGACGGTCAACACGATCACGCCCCGTATTGGCGAGCGACCCGGCGCACACGGCCTGGAACGGCGGTGCTGCGACTTCTGCGGGGCCCTCGGGGCGTGGCGATCATCCTTGCGTGTGCGGCCTGCCAAGGCAAGTGATTCTTGCAATCACCAGCAAGTTTCCGTCCTGAGCGGCCGTCGGCGACCGGTCCGCGGGGCCGCCGGCGGTATGGGATCAGCGGATGGCGAAGCCCTCATAGCCGCCACGCGGTGTGTCCCAGATCTCGGTGACGCCGTCCACGCGGCCGGGCGTGTCGTCACTCCGGAGCCACTCCAGCAGACCTTCACAGCCCTCTCGCGCGCCCTCCGCGACCACTTGGACGCGCCCGTCGCCCAAATTGAGAGCAAAACCACTCAGGCCGCCGATCTCCAGGGCCTTGGCCCGGGTGAACCAGCGGAAACCCACACCTTGGACGCGTCCACGCACCCAGGCGACCAGTCGCACATCCTCGCTCATGACTGCAACCTAACCGCCCGATCTTCCCTCCGGACACTTCCTCCACTTGCGCCATGCGGTACCGTCCCCACCCAACGAATCTCATATGAAACTCACACGATCGAGTGAGTTTGGTGTTGATCTCGAGGACGAGTCGACCGCCAGGACGAGGAAGGCCAGGACATGGGACGCCACCGACGCTCCGCCGCCGGCCGCGCCGCCACGGGCCGCGCCACGGGGATCACGCACGCCGACGGCTCCGCGGCAGGCCAGGACCCGCTGCACCCCACCGCGGGAGACGGCCCGACGATAGGCATCGCGCCCTACCTGAACCCCGAGGCGCACGCCGACACCTACGCGAAGAGCGAGGCCTACCTGTTCGCCACGGGCGCCTCCGAGCCGGGTGACGGCCATGACGCCCGGACGGCCGACACAGCCGTCTTCGCCGGCGACGGCTTCACGCCCGACGGCGGCGCCCGGCGCGCGGGCTCGCACCGCCGCCGGAAGAAGACCGCGCGGCCGATGCGCACCGGGCTGCTCGGTGTGTCCGCGGCGGTCGCCCTCGGTACGGTCGCGGTCGCCACGGGCGCGGTCCCCGGCCTCGAGAACTACCAGCTCGGCGGCGGCAACGGCGCCGCCGACAAGGTGCAGGCCGGGGACACGCCGACGAACAGCCCGACCGAGCAGGGCGGCACCACCGGCAGCGCCGACGGCCGGGACGGCGCGCCCACGAGCCGGGACGCCGAGCGCTCCCTCTCACCGTCGCCGTCCGCCTCGAAGTCGTCGGCCGCACCGACGAAGACGCCGGAGAAGCCGGAGAAGACGCAGGAGAAGACCCCGGAGAAGAAGAAGCCGGCGGCCACCCCCCGCGAGAAGCCGGACAACACCCCTTCCCGTACGGCCACCAAGGCGCCGCAGAAGCCCAGCGCGCCCGCCGCCCTCTCGGAGGAGTCCGCCACCGCGGCCCAGGTGCTCAAGCTCGTGAACGAGGAGCGGGCGAAGGTGGGCTGCAGCCCGGTCGCCGCGAACAGCGCGCTGACCGAGCTGGCACAGAAGTACAGCGAGGACATGGCCGCGCGGGGCTTCTTCGACCACACCGACCCGGACGGCAGGACGCCGTGGGACCGGGCCGAGAAGGCCGGGATATCCAACCTCGGCGGGGAGAACATAGCCCGCGGCCAGGCCGACGCCGCGGCCGTGATGGACGCCTGGATGAACAGCCCCGGCCACCGCGCCAACATCCTGAACTGCGACTTCAAGACGCTGGGCGTCGGTGTCGAGTTCGGGTCGGGCGGCCCGTGGTGGACCCAGAATTTCGGTTACTAGACCCCCGCCACTAACCACCAGTTAGCGCAATCTGTTGGTTAGCGCTGTGCTGGCGTAGGCTGGGCATATGACCACCACCCAGGAGCTCACGGCGGGGCTGGACGACCTCCCGTACAACGTGTTCGCCAAGGCCTGCCCCTCGCGCGGCACGCTGGAGCACGTCACGGGCCGCTGGGGCGCACTGACGCTGGGCGCCCTGTACGAGGGCTCGCTCCGCTTCAACGAGCTGCGTCGCCGCGTCGACGGCGTCAGCGAGAAGATGCTGTCCCAGACGCTGCACGCGCTGGAGCGCGACGGCCTGGTGCACCGCGAGGCGCAGCCGACCAACCCGCCCCGCGTGGATTACGAACTGACGCCGCTGGGACACGGCGTGGCCGAGCGGCTGCTCGCCCTGATCCACTTCGTGGAGGGCAGCATGGACGACGTACTGGCCGCGCGGGAGCGGTACGACGCCGCTAGGGCGTGATCCGCGGGGGCCGCTGGCACGTCGGGCAGTAGTAGCTCGACCGGTTCATCCAGGGTCGTCGGCGCATCGGGGTGCCGCAGCGCCGGCAGGGCAGGCCCTCACGGCCGTACGCGTCGAGAGACCTGTCGAAGTAGCCCGACTCGCCGTTGACGTTGACGTACAGGCTGTCGAAGCTGGTGCCGCCCACCGCGAGGGCCGCGTTCATGACGTCCCGCACATGGCCGAGGAGCAGCAGGGTGCGCGGGCGCGTGAAGGTCGCGGTCGGGCGCTCGTAGTGGATGCGGGCGCGCCACAGGGCCTCGTCCGCGTAGATGTTGCCGACACCGCTGATCAGCGACTGGTCGAGCAGGGCCCGCTTGATCGTGGACCGCTTGCGGCGCAGCGCCCGGTGGAAGGCCTCGTCGTCGAAGAGCTCGTCGAGCGGGTCGCGGGCGATGTGCGCGATGACGTCGGGCAGGCCCTCGGGGGTGTTGTCGTGCAGCGACAGACCGCCGAAGGTGCGCTGGTCGACGAAGCGGAGTTCGGTGTCCAGGGCGTCGCTGAAGCGGACGCGGATGCGCAGGTGTTTCTCGTCCGGGGCCGTGTGCGGCTGGACCAGCAGCTGGCCGCTCATGCCGAGGTGGGCCAGGATCGACTGGTCCGTGTCCTCCAGGGGCAGCCACAGGTACTTGCCGCGACGGCTCGGGATGCCGATGCGGTGGCCCTTCAGGCGGTGCGCGAAGTCGTCGGCGCCCGCGAAGTGGCGGCGTACCGCGCGCGGGTGCAGCACCTCGGCCTCGGCGACGGTCCGGTGGGCGACCCACCGCTCAAGTCCGCGCCGTACGACCTCGACCTCGGGCAACTCGGGCATGGGGTCCCCCGTCACAAACCTGTGGATGACCGAGCGCCCGCCCCCGGGCAGGGGCGGGCGCTCGGGTGCGCTGTGCTGTGCCGGCCGCCCGGCTGGAGCGCCGGGTGGTGGCTGTCAGCCGTCGACGCTGCCGTCGACGGCCGTGTGAGCGGCCTGAGCCGCCGCCGTCTGCGTCGCCTCTGCGGCCTTGGCCGCCTTGGCGCGCTCGTCCGCCGCGGCCCGGATGGACCGCCACGCGGACTCGGCGGCCTGCTGCTCCGCCTCCTTCTTGCTGCGGCCGGTGCCGGTGCCGTACGAGACGCCTCCGACGCGGGCGGCAGCAGTGAAGGTCTTCTCGTGGTCGGGGCCGGTCTCCGTGACCAGGTACTCGGGCACGCCGAGCCCCTCGGTCGCGGTGAGCTCCTGGAGACTGGTCTTCCAGTCCAGGCCGGCTCCGAGGTTCGAGGATTTCTCGATCAGGGGATCGAACAGGCGGTGCACCAGCTCCGCCGCCGAGTCCAGCCCTTGGTCGAGATAGACCGCGCCGATCACCGCTTCGAGGGTGTCGGCGAGGATGGACGCCTTGTCCCGGCCGCCTGTGCCCTCTCCACCCCGGCCGAGCCGGATGAAGGAGCCCAGGTCGAGCCCGCGCCCCACCTCCGCAAGCGCACGCGAGTTCACCACCGCGGCCCGCAGCTTGGCTAGCTGGCCTTCGGGCAGGTCGGGGTGGGTGCGGTACAGCGTGTCCGTGACGACCAGGCCGAGCACGGAGTCCCCGAGGAACTCCAGGCGCTCGTTGGTCGGCAGACCGCCGTTCTCGTATGCGTACGACCGGTGGGTCAGTGCTCGCACCAGAAGGGCGGACTCGACCTTGTAGCCGAGCCGCCCTTCCAGAAGCGTGTGGGACGAGGCCTGGTTGTCCGCCGTTGCGCTCCCGCTCACGCGGGAAGACTTGTTCTTAGGCGTGGACACAGTGCCTCTCACCAGCCGCTCAGACCTCGAGGACCTGGCGCTTGTTGTAAGTGCCGCACGAGGGGCACGCGATGTGCTGCTGCTTGGGCTCGTGGCAGCGCTCGCACGCAACCAGGGTGGGGACCGCAGCCTTCCACTGCGACCGGCGGTGGCGCGTGTTGCTGCGCGACATCTTCCGCTTCGGAACAGCCACGGCTACTTCTCCTGCTTCTCGTCGACGCCAGGTTCGGCGCCGCTCATCTCGTCCTTCTCGCCGTCCGACATGGTGTCGGCGAGTCCCTGCAATGCCGCCCAACGGATGTCGACGGCGTCATGGTGGTGGTCCGGGTCGTCCGCCAGCCGTGCGCCGCACTCGGCACACAGACCAGGGCAGTCTTCCTGGCACACCGGCTGCATCGGCAGTGCGAGCACCACCGCATCCCGCAGCACGGGCTCGAGGTCGAACAGGCCGTCCTCGAGGAAGAGCCTGTCCTCGTCGTCCTCGGCGTCGTCGCCCGGTTCCGCGATCACGCGGCCCCGGTCGTCGGCGTCAGGGTACGAGAACATCTCCTGGAACTCCGCTTCGACGTCGAGCTGAAGCGGCTCCAGACACCTTACGCACTCCCCCTCGGCGGCGGCACGGGCGGTGCCTGTGACGAGCACCCCTTCCATGACCGACTCCAGACGGAGTTCGAGCTCCACCGGGGCGCCTTCCGGCACTCCGATGACTTCCTTGATGCCGAAGTCCTTGGGAGCGTCGACCGTGCGGGTCAGGCGCTGTAGCGCACCGGGCCGCCGGCCCAGCTCGTGCGTGTCGAACACGAGGGGGTTGCGGTGGTCGAGGCGGGCGTTCAGGGCCATTCCTGCTTTCGATCTGCCGAGCTGAGGGGGACGCCGCCCTTCGGTGTTCCCGGGCAGCGTTGATCGCGGACGTACGCGCGACCGAAGAGCCAGGATACTGGACCTTTGCCTGTCGGCCCAATCCGGTGCTCAGCCGTTGCCGCGGCCCTGCTCGTACGCCCGGAGCTGCTCGGCGCTGATCATGCCGGTGTCGAAGAGGCTGGTCTCGTCCAGGGCGTATCCCTGGTGGCTCTGGCGCCCCTGCTGTGGCTGCTGCGCCTGCTGGTCCTGCTGGGCCTGATTCGGGTCGTACGCGGCCTGCTGCGGGTCGTAGCCCTGGTAGGCGTAGGGATCGGCCTGCTGGTAGCCGTACGGGTCCTGCTGGGCGGCGTACGCCTGCTGCTGCGGGTAGCCCTCGTAGGGGCCGGGCTGCTGCTGGTAGGCGTAGGCCGGCTGCGGCTGGCCGTAGTCCTGCTGCTGGGCGGGCTGCTCGGCCGGGGGCTTCTCCTCCGCGAGGGCGGCCAGGCCGGCGAGGTAGTCGGCGTCGCTGGTGTGCTGGACGGTGCCGGTGTCGTCGGCGAGGGCGCCGAGGTCGTCGGCGGCGATCCGGCCGTGCAGCTTCTGCCGGCCGCGGCCGACGGCCTCCAGGGTCTTGGCGAGGACCGCCTCGAAGGCGCCGAGCTTGACGTCGACGTACTCGTCGGCCGTACGGCGCTGGGTCTGCGGGTCGTGGCTGCGCTCGGGGGCGTCCTCGTCCTCGTAGCCCTGCTCGTCGGTGCCGGGGCCGGTACCGAGGAGTTTCTCGCGGCCGCGGCCGACCGAGCCCAGGGTCTTGGTGAGGACGACCTCGAAGTTGGCGAGCTTGGAGTCGACGTAGTCGTCGGCCTCGGCGCGGATCTCCTCGGCCTCCCGGCGGGCCTCGGCGAGGATCCGGTCGGCCTCGGCCTGGGAGCGGCGGGCGACCTCGGTGTCGGAGATCAGGGAGCCGCGCTCGGCGTGTGCGCTCTGGATGATCCGCTCGGCCTCCTGGCGGGCCTGTTCGACCATCTGCTGGCGGTCGCCGATCAGCTCCTGCGCCTGGGCGAGGGAGCCGGGCAGAGCCGCGCGCACCTCTTCCAGCATGGAGAGCAGTTCGGCGCGGTTGACCACGCACGAGGCCGACATGGGCATGGACCGGGCGCCGGAGACCGCGGCGACGATCTCGTCGAGCTTCTTCTGCACGTCCACCGTGTGCTCGCCACTCTCTACAGATGCGTTGGAGACGGACGGGACGACTGTACGGCCACGGGGTTCCCGGGGGACACCGGGTGACGGGGTGTCAGGGTCCCGTGCGGCGCCCGGGGCGCGTTCAGTCCTTCCGCAGGCGCTCGCCGAGGGCCTGGAGTACCTCCGCGGGGACCAGGTGGGAGACGTCGCCGCCCCAGGTCGCGACCTCCTTGACCAGGGAGGACGACAGGAAGCTGTAGGTGGGGTTGGTGGGGATGAAGAGGGTCTCCACGCCCGAGAGACCGTTGTTCATCTGAGCCATCTGGAGCTCGTAGTCGAAGTCGCTGACCGCGCGCAGGCCCTTGACGATGGCGGGGATCTCGCGCTGCTTGCAGAAGTCGACGAGCAGGCCGTGGAAGGCCTCGACGCGGACGTTGCCGTACTCGGCGGTGACCCGGCGGATCAGGTCGATCCGCTCCTCGATCTCGAACAGGCCCTTCTTCGACTGGTTGATCATCACCGCGACGTAGACCTCGTCGTACAGCCTGGAGGCGCGGGAGATGATGTCGAGGTGTCCGTTGGTGATCGGGTCGAACGACCCGGGACATACGGCGCGGCGCACTTGTGATCCCTCGCTCTCCGGTCCGGTCATCGTGCGTCTTCGCACGTAGAGGCGGCGCGACCGTACCAAAACGTTCCCTCGCCGTACCGACGGGCCCGGAGGGCTTCGAAACCCTCGGGCCACCGGAATTCACCGCCTCTGGTGCTGCGCTCCACGGTGACGAGGGCTTCTTCGGCGAGCCACCCTTCCGAGCGGAGTGTGAGCAGGATCTCGCGAAGATCGTCGTCCGTGACGGCGTACGGCGGGTCGAGGAAGACGAGGTCGTACGGGGCGCCGGGGGGTGCCGTGCGGATGATCTGTTCCGCTTTGCCTGATCTGACCTCGGCGCCGGGGAGTCCGAGGGACTTCACGTTGTCGCGGACCGTGCGGACGGCTTTGGCGTCGGCCTCGACCAGGAGGGCGTGGCCTGCGCCTCGGGAGAGGGCCTCCAGGCCTACGGCCCCTGATCCCGCGTAGAGGTCGAGGACGCGTTCGCCTTCCAGGGGGCCGCCGAGGAGGGACTGCCAGGTGGAGAAGAGACCTTCGCGTGCGCGGTCGGAGGTGGGGCGGGTGCCGGTGCCTGGGGGTACTGCCAGGCGACGTCCGCCGGCTGTGCCGGCGATCACGCGGGTCATCTTCGGTCCTTGGTCGTGAGCGGCTTCAAGTTCATTGTGGCTGGTCGCGCCCGCGCGGCGGTAGCCGCATATGGACTACAGCCCCGCGCTCCCTGGCTGGCATAACTCACCCCTTTTCCAAGTACTGCTCCCTCTCCTCGTCCAAAAGGGCGTCCAGTGCTGTCCGCAGTGCCGGGAGATCGGTCAGCTCCGGGTCCTTGGCCACCACCGCTGCTGCCTCTTCCCTCGCCTCCGCGATGATCTCCTCGTCCTCGATGACCGCGAGCATCCGCAGGCTGGTTCGGGCGCCCGACTGGGCCTGGCCTAGGACGTCGCCCTCCCGGCGTTGTTCGAGGTCGATGCGGGAGAGTTCGAAGCCGTCGAGGGTGGAGGCGACCGCGTTCAGGCGCTGGCGGGCGGGGCTCGCCTCGGGCATCTCGCTGACCAGGAGGCACAGGCCGGGGGCCGAGCCACGGCCGACGCGGCCGCGTAGCTGGTGGAGTTGGGAGACGCCGAAGCGGTCGGCGTCCATGATCACCATCACCGTGGCGTTGGGGACGTTGACGCCGACCTCGATGACCGTCGTGGCGACCAGGACGTCCGTCTCCCCGGCGGCGAAGCGGCGCATGACCGCGTCCTTGTCGTCAGGGTGCATACGGCCGTGCAGCACCTCGACGCGGAGGCCCTGGAGGGGGCCCTTGGAGAGCTGTTCGGCGACGTCGAGGACGGCGAGGGGCGGGCGTTTCTCGGCGGCGTCCTCGGGGGACTCCGGGGGCGCCGGGGACTTCTTCTTGCCGGCCTTCTTCGGGTCGTCCTCCTCGTCGCCGATGCGGGGGCAGACCACGTACGCCTGATGGCCGTTGCCCACTTCCTCGCGGACCCGTTCCCAGGCGCGGGACAGGAAGTGGGGCTTGTCGGCGGCCGGGACGACATGGCTGGCGATCGGCGAGCGGCCGGCCGGGAGCTGGTCGAGGACGGAGGTCTCCAGGTCGCCGAAGACCGTCATGGCGACCGTGCGCGGGATGGGCGTGGCCGTCATGACCAGGAGGTGCGGGGGCTGTTTGCCCTTGCCGCGCAGGGCGTCGCGCTGCTCGACGCCGAAGCGGTGCTGTTCGTCGACCACGACCAGGCCCAGGTCGTGGAACTGCACCTTGTCCTCGATCAGCGCATGCGTGCCGATGACGATGCCGGCCTCGCCGGTGGTCAGGTCGAGCAGGGCCTTGCGGCGGGCGGCCGCGCCCATGGATCCGGTGAGCAGCACCACCTTGGTGGCCTGCTCGGCCCCGCCCAGCATGCCGCCCTCGGCCAGCTCGCCCATCATCTCGACGATCGACCGGTGGTGCTGCTGGGCGAGCACTTCGGTGGGCGCGAGCATGGCGGCCTGGCCACCGGCGTCGACCACGGCGAGCATGGCGCGCAGGGCCACCATGGTGTTGTGGGTGACGGTGAAGTTGTCGGTGACGTACGCACGGCTCGGGTGGGCGACGCTGATGCACTGGACGGGCTTCCGCCCCACGTACTCGACCGCCCGGATGCCGCGTCGGAACGTGGTGGACTTCGGCCTCGGACGCACGCGTTCTGCTTTGCGGGTGAGCCGGAACGGGGCGTAAGCGTCCGGCAGGGACACCTGCACGTCGTACGCGGCCTTCTTCGGCAGCACTCGCGCCCGGCCGCCCAGAGAACGTACGAGCCATGCGACGTCCTCCGCGAGTCGGCGCGAAGCCGAGCAGAGGGAGATGTTCATGCCGTCGGCTTGGACAGTGCCGTCCGTGTCCAGAAGTCCCTGCAACACGGCGAGACGGTCCTTGATCGGAGCGTTCTTGAAATCCTGAGGGACGAACTTGTCGTGGGACGTCGTTCCCCAGAGGCCCAACTCGCGCAGGACCTGGATCACTGGGTTGCGCACTCCTTTGGCACGCTGCTTGAGCTGGATCGTGTAGTCACAGTGCGATCCCTTCACCGGTACCAGCCGGCATTCGGGCGCTACTGCCGCCGCTACCGCGTCATGGATCTCGTCGTCGATGATGGAAAGGCGGAGATCGTGCCGGAACGAACCGTCCCCCAGCAGCAGTCCGATCAGGTACGGGTCGAGGGGCAGCCCGGCGTCGCCGCCGAGATCGACCGGCTTTGCCGGCGGGATGTACCACTTCGACGTCCCGTTGGCCTTGAACGTGTCGAGACGGATCTCCCGGGTCGTCATGACCTTGGGAGCCTGGCCGCGGTGCCAGCCACAGCTCGTACCGACGATCCAGAGATGCTCGTCGTCGCACTCGACGGAACTCCCGTCGGACAGAACCAAGCGCCACACATCGCGCTCCCCCTGAGGAAAGACGCCATCGATCAGCGCGATGTCCCCGTCCGGCACCACCACCTCGTCGCCCACCCGCAGATCCCCCATGGCTCGGAAGCCCGTGGGTGTGAGCACCAGCGAGTCGAGGGGCTGGGCCTTGCCCGATCCGACCTCCCCCTGCAACAACCGGTGCATCGGATGCTCGGTCGCCAGGTCCTCGAAGATCTCCCGGGAGACGCGCTGCTGGCCCTCGGTGAGGGTGAACGGGAGGCGGGCGTCGAAGGCCGTGAGGAGGCCGTCGGGGCTGGGCTTGCGGGGGACCGCGGGGAGCTGGGCGTCCGCGTGGCGGCGGCGGGCGAGGGCGACCTGGAGAACGAAGGCCTCGTCCCATTTGAGGCGGGCGCGGGCGTCCTCGATGTCCGCCTTGGTGTGCGGGCGGTGGATCTTCAGAAGGGCCTCGGGGAGGGAGACCAGGCCGCGGCCCTCGCGCAGCGAGTCCGGCAGCGGGTCGACCGCTTCCTGGGCGGTGGGCAGGACCGTCTGGAGCGCCTTGCCGATCTTCCAGGACTCCAGCTTGGCGGTGGCCGGGTAGATCGGGATCAGGGCGCCGGCCCATGTCTCGACGGACTCCTCCGGGTCCCCTCGCAGCAATTCGTAGGCAGGGTGGGCCAGTTGGAGGCGGCGGTTGAAGACGGAGACCTTGCCCGCGAACATCGCGCGGGTGCCCGGCAGAAGCTCCTTGTGGGGCTTGTGAACGCCGTTGCCGAAGAAGACCAGTTGGAGGCGGCCGCTGCCGTCCGTGATCGTGACCTCCAGGCGCTGGCCCTTGCCGCGCGGGGCCCTGGCGGAGGCGAAGGTGTGCAGGCGGGCGTCGGCGACCTGGGCGACCACCGTGACGTGCTCGTCCATGGGGAGGTCGGCGAGGTGTGTGAGCTGGCCGCGCTCCTCGTATCTGCGCGGGTAGTGGTGGAGGAGGTCGCCGACGGTGAGCAGGCCGAGGTGCTCGGCCATCACCTTCGCGGTGGCGGGGCCGAGCACCGACTTCAGTGGTTGTCGCAGCGGTTCGTGAAGTGCGGGCACGAGATCCATTGCACACCACCCCACTGACAATGCCGTAGAGGCCGTGGCGCACGTCGCCGTATACGTCCCGGAAACCCCTGGTCAGGCGGCTGGTTCGGGCCTTAGGATGACGCGCTCCCGGCCCTCCTTCCGCGGTCACCTCCTCACCGGGACCGCCCGACCCCGCGCCGTCGCGAGTCCCCCACCGGCGCCGTGAAGATGGACTCCCAGACCTCACAGGCATCCCAGGCATCCCATCCGCCCCAGTCACCTCATACGTTCCAGGTCGACCTGCGTGGTCTGGTTGACCTGCTCTCCCACCACCTCTACTCCAGTCCCAAGGTGTACCTGCGGGAGCTGCTGCAGAACGCCGTGGACGCCATCACCGCCAGGCGCACGACGGAACCCGACGCTCCGGCCCGGGTGCGGCTGTCCGCGGAGGGCGGCGCCCTGCACGTCGAGGACACCGGTGTCGGGCTCACCGAGGCGGACGTGCACGACCTGCTCGCCACGATCGGGCGCAGTTCCAAGCGTGCCGAGGGCCTTCAGGAGGCGCGGTCCGAGTTTCTCGGGCAGTTCGGCATCGGCCTGCTGGCCTGCTTCGTCGTCGCCGAGCGGATCCGGGTGGTCAGCCGGAGCGCCCGTACGCCCGGGGCGCCGCCGGTGGAGTGGACGGCGTCCGACGACGGCTCGTACACCGTGCGGACGCTGCCGGACGCCGAGCGCCCCGAACCGGGCACCACCGTGCATCTGGTGGCGCGGGCCGGAGCCGCGGAGTGGCTCGCGCCCGAGCGGGTCGAGGCGCTGGCCCGGGACTTCGGATCGCTGCTGCCGTACGACGTCCGGGTGGGCGACGAGGCGGTCACCGATCTCCCGGCGCCCTGGGACCGGTCGTATCCGAGCCCGGCAACCCGCCGTGTCGCCCTCGCCCGGCACTGCCACGAGCTGTTCGGCTTCACCCCGCTCGACACGATCGACCTGTCCGTACCGGTGGCCGGCGTCCGCGGGGTGGCGTACGTGTTGCCGTCGGCCGTCAGCCCGGCTCAGCGCGCGGGGCACCGCGTGCATCTCAAGGGCATGCTGCTGACCGAGCGGGCCGAACATCTGCTGCCCGACTGGGCGTTCTTCGTGCGCTGTGTCCTGGACACGGACAGTCTGCGGCCGACGGCGTCGCGCGAGGCGCTGTACGAGGACGAGACGCTGGCCGCCGTGCGGGAGGCGCTGGGCGAGCGGGTCCGGGCCTGGCTGACGGGGCTGGCGGCCGGTGATCCGGAGCGGCTGGCGGCGTTCCTGGCGGTGCACCACCTGGGCGTGAAGTCCCTGGCCCGGCACGACCGGGAGATGCTGCGCACGATGCTGCCGTGGCTGCCCTTCGAGACGACCGACGGGCGGCTGTCCCTGGAGGAGTTCGCACAGCGGCACCCGGTGGTGCACTTCACGAGGACCGTCGAGGAGTACCGGCAGGTCGCGCCGATCGCGTCCGCGCAGGGCATCGGCGTGATCAACGGCGGCTACACGTACGACAGCGAGCTGGTGGAGGCGCTGCCCTCGGTACGGCCGGGGACCGTGGTCGCCGAGTTGGACGCCGAGACGGTGACCGCGCACCTGGACGCGGTCGACCCGGCCGAGGAGCTGGCCCTGTCCGGCTTCCTGGCGGCGGCGCGGGCCCGGCTCGACCCGCTGGGCTGCGACGTGGTGCTGAGGGCCTTCCACCCGCTGTCTCTGCCCGCCCTGCACCTCGACGACCGGGACGCCCGGCACGAACAGGCCCGGGCCGACGCCGAGGCACAGGCCGACGACCTCTGGGCGGGCATCCTCGGCTCCCTGCGCGGCAGCGCTCCACGCGCGCGTCTGGTGCTCAACCACCTCAACCCGCTCGTCCGGCGGATCAGCTCGCTGCACGACCCGGAATTGATCGGCACCGCCGCGGAGTCGCTGTACGGGCAGGCGCTGCTGATGGCGCAGCGGCCGCTCAGGCCCGCCGACTCGGCGCTGCTCAACCGCGCGTTCATCGGCCTCCTGGAGTGGGCCACGCACAGCGAGGACGGTCAGGCATGAGCGAGATCACGGACATCGACGCGCTGCGCCGGGCGATGGCGGAGAACGCCGACCAGCCGGAGGGCCCGTCCCGCAACGCGCGTGCCGAGGAACTGCTGGCCGCCGCCGAGAAGCTGAACGTCCCGCTCGCCGTGATCGAGGCGCTCGGACACCAGCTGAAGGTCTACAACTACAGCTCCGAGAAGGGGAAGATGTTCGTCCCCTTCGCGCGCCTGCTGCGCATGTGGGACGAACGCCCCGAGGACTTCGACGAGTACGAGACCCACTCGCTGCACTGGGTCTTCAAGTGGGTGTCGTCCGGCATGCTCGACCAGCCGCACATCCCGCTCGCGTCGATCGAGAAGTGGCTCGGCGAGATGGAGCACCGCTACCGGCTCGCCGGTTACTCCGAACGGGCGGTGCGCAGCGCCGAGCACAGCGTGGCCGCGCATGTGGGGGACCTGGCGCGGGCCGAGCGGGCGTATGCCGCGTGGCTGGCCGCCGACCGGGACGGCATGGCCGACTGCCACGCCTGCGAACTGCACGGGCAGGGCTGGTGGCAGGCGGAGCGGGGCCGGGACGCGCAGGCGCTGGAGCTGTGGCGGCCGGTGCTGGAGGACGAGTACGCCTGCGCCCACGAGCCGCACGCCGCCCTCGCGTCCTCCCTGGTGCCGCTGCTGCGGCTGGGCCGGCTGGAGGAGGCCCGTGCGAACCATCTGCGGGGCTTGCGGCTCGTACGGGCCATGGAGAGCATGCGCGGCGCCTACGCGCAGCACGTGGAGTTCTGCGCGCTGACCGGCAACGAGGCGCGCGGTCTCGAACTGCTCGCGGAGCGGCCGGCGTACTTCACCGACGACGGGCAGCCGCAGAGCAGGCTGGATTTCATGAGCGTGGTGGCCCTGCTCATGGACCGTCTGACCGGGCTGGGGCTGGGCGACCGGCAGGTGCCCGGTCCGGCCGGCCGCGAGTGGACCGCGCGTGGACTGGCCGCGCACGCGCGTGCGGAGGCCCTCGCCCTGGCGGCCCGCTTCGACGAGCGCAACGGCACGACGTACGTCAGCGAGCGGGCACGCGCGCGTATGGAGCAGCGCCCGCTGGTGGAACGGCTGCCGCTGGGGGTGCGGTCCGTACAGCCGGTGCCGCCGTCCGCTCCCCCGGTGGTCACGGCCACCGCCGAGAAGCCGGATCTGCCCGCCCTGCTGGCCGAGGCACGGCGGCTGTCGGACAACCTGCGGCCGGGCGCCGTGGAGGCGTGGGCGGCGGTCGCCGAAGCCGCGGCGGGCGTGGACCTGGAACCGCGCGACCGGGCCGAGCTGGCCGACCACGAGGCGATGGGCCTCGGCCCGGAGGGCACCGCCCTCTTCGAACGGGCCGCGGAGCTGTACGCGGCGGCGGGCGACCCCGGGGAGGCCCTGGCGGCACGCGCGCGTGCGGCGTACGTACGCGCCCTCGGGGGTGGCGTGGACGCGGCGCTCGCGGCGGTGTCCGGCCTCTACGACGAGATCCTCGCGCTGTACGCCGCCGGCGGCACCGGAACACGGCAGACGGCGTCCGTCCTGATGGGCCGGGCCCGGATCCTGATGCGCCGGGCGCACGAGGCCGGGGAAGGTCTCGCAGAGGGTGACGCCGAGCGCGACGGCCCGGAGGCGGTACTCGGCGAGGCCGAAGCCGCTGTCCGGGAGGTCCTGGCACTCGTCGACGGACGGGCCGGGGAGGACGTACGGCTGGCCGCGCGGGCCGCCGAGGCGCAGGCGATGCTCGCCGAGCTGGCCGGACTGCGCGGGGATCTGAAGGCGGCCGCAGGGCTGTTCGCGCGGGGCGCGGCGGCGTTCGTCGCGGCGGGGCTGCCGTGGTTCGCGGTGGAGTACGAGGCCCGGCTGGCCTCCCTGGCCCACCACCTCGGCGACATGGCGGAGGCGGAACGGGCGCTGCGGGCGGCCCTGGAGCACGGCGGGGCCCAACTGGAGGCGACCGGACGGGCCCAGCTGCACCTCCAGCTCGCCGAGTTGGCCGGCGGCCGGGACGAGGCCGTGGAGGCCGCCCAGCACGCCCTGGAGGCCGCACACTGGGCCGACGAGGCGGGTGAGAGCGCAACGCTGGGCGCCTGGGCCCGGCAGCAGCTCGGCGGATTCCTGCTGCGGCAGGGACGGTGGGCCGAGGCCGCGGAGGTGCTGGAGTCGGCCCTGCCCGACTTGACCGCCGAGACGCACGGCGACGGGGCGATCGTGCAGACGCAGTGGTGGCTCGGCGACTGCCTGAGCGAGCTCGGCGAGCACCGCGCCGCCGCCGAACGGCGTCTCCAGGCCGCCGAGATCGCCCGGCACTGGCCCGAACAGCACGACCACGCGACCCTGGCCCACCTGGCCGGGGAGTCCCTGGGGCAGGCCGGGCTGGCCGAGGAGGCGGACCGGGCCTACGCACGCGCGGGCGGCCTGTGGCGCGAACTCGGCAACATCCACGGGCTGATCCGCTCCCTGCGCGCCCGCGCCTGGCTGGCGTTGCGCGCGCAGGACGGCCTTGAGGAGGCACGCGCCCTGATGACGGACGCGGTCCGGGAGGGCGAGGCGGCACGGGACACGGCCGCCGACGCGGAGTCCCGGCAGCAGCTCGCCGCCGAACTCGGCCACACCCACCGGCAGTTCGGCGACCTGCTGGCCCGGTCCGTCTCCGACGACGCCGACGTCGCCTCGACCCGGGCCGTGTTCGAGGAGGCCCTGTCCCAAATGCTGCGGTCGGCCGAGGCGTTCGCCTCCCTCGGGGACGCCGCCCTGCACAACCGCACCGGCGCCGAGCTCGCCGCGGGCTGGCTCGAGGCCGACCTGGGCCGCCTGGACGAAGCGGCGGCACGCGCGCGTGCGGTGCTGGCGGCGTACGACGGACGCGACCCGTCGGAGACCGACGACGGGGACGCCGACGGCGAGGCGGTGCGGGCCCGGCGGGCGGAGGCGGAGCAGATGCTCCAGCTCCTGGAGTAGGAGCATCCGGAATGAACGGCTCCTCCTACTCCGCTCCTCCGGCTCCGCTCCTGTTGCTCCGCTCCACTTACTCCACGCCGATGAGCAGCACGGCCCCCTGCCGTCCACCCCGGTACACGACCGTGTCGACGGCGAGGTACCCCTCGCGGACCCGGCCCTCCAAGTGCTCGGCGATGGTGCCGGGAGCCTCGTCGCCGAGCACCAGGGTGACCATCTCGCCCCCGGCCGCGAGCATGCGGTCCAGGACGGTCTCGGCGGTGGCCGTGACGTCCGAGCCGATCACGGCCACGTCGCCGTCGATCAGGCCGAGTACGTCACCGGCCTGGCAGATGCCGGCCATCGTCCAGGCCTGGCGTTCGGCGACGGTGACCTCGGCGTAGCGGGTCGCGCCGGCCGCCGAGGTCATCGACACCACGTCCTCGTCGAAGCGGCGCTCCGGCTCGTGCACGGCCAGCGCCGCGATGCCCTGGACCGCCGAGCGGGTCGGGATGAGGGCCACGCGGATGCCCTCGGTACGAGCCTGCTCGGCCGCCGCCGCGGCGGTGTGGCGCAGCTCGGCGTCGTTGGGCAGCAGCACGACCTCGCGCGCGTGGGCCCGCCGCACGGCCAGCACGAGCTCGCCGCTCGCGGGCGGCTCCCCGGGGCGTGCGAGCACGGCGGTCGCGCCGGCCTCGGTGTACAGCCCGGCCAGGCCCTCGCCGGGCACCACGGCCACGACGGCACGCTGGGCGCGCTCGCGGGGAGGCCGCTCGGCGCCGGTGGTGTGCACGTCCCCGGCACCGAAGTGCGTGATCCGGATCCGGTAGGGCCGCCCGGCCTCGATACCGGCCTCGACGGCGGCGCCCGCGTCGTCGACATGAACGTGGACGTTCCACAGCCCGTCGCCGCCGACCACGACGAGCGAGTCCCCGAGCGCGTCGAGCCGCTCCCGCAACCGCGCCACGGCCGTGTCCTCGGCCTCCAGGAGGTAGATCACCTCGAAGGCGGGGCCGTCCTCGGCGGCCACGGCGGCACTGTCGGCACACTCCCCGCGCGGGGCTCCGACGACCGGGGCGAGCCCTTCGGCGGCTTCCACGCGTGCGTGCGGGCCGGCCGAGTCCGCGCACAAGCACTGCGAGTCCTCGGCCGGCCCTGCGAGCACACCCGATGCCGAACCGTCCGCTTGACCGGGCACCACGCGTGCGTGCGGCCCCCCAGGGTCCCCAGCCGCCAGGACTCCGGGCACCCCGGCCTCGGACACCACCGCGCTCGGCGGCGCCGCGCCCACCCGCAGCGCACCCGCCGTCACCGTCGCGGCCGCCCCCTGCGGCCGCTCCCCCGTGAACGTCTCCACCAGCGCCCCGAGCACCGCCACCAGCCCCCGCCCACCGGCGTCGACCACCCCGGCGCGTTCCAGGACGGGCAGCTGGCCCGGCGTCGCGGCCAGGGCCGCGCGCGCTCCCTCATAGGCCGCCCGGGCCACCGTCCCGCAGTCGCCCTCGGCGCCGCCGGCCGCGTCGGCGGCATCGGCAGCGGCCGAGGCGACCGTGAGGACCGTGCCCTCGACGGGGTGGGCCACGGCCTGCCGGGCGGAGTCGGCCGCGTGCCGCAGGGCCCGCCGCAGCCCCTGGCCATCGGCGTGCGCGCTCTCGCCGCCGGCCTGCGTGGTCCCGCCCTCGGCCAGCACCTGGGACATGCCGCGCAGCAGCTGGGCGAGGATCGTCCCGG
This sequence comes from Streptomyces azureus, assembly GCF_001270025.1. NCBI lineage: Bacteria > Bacillati > Actinomycetota > Actinomycetes > Kitasatosporales > Streptomycetaceae > Streptomyces > Streptomyces azureus. The sequence continues at coordinate 64,132 of NZ_DF968368.1, forward strand.
AGTTCCCACGGGCCCCGATGAGCGCCCCGTGCGCCATCGCCCGGGCGGCGTCGGCCAGTGTCGGCCCCTCGGGGCCCGACCGTGCCGCATGCCCCGCGAACACGGCCTCGACCGCCGCCACGGCGGACTCCACGGTCAGATACAGATTCGTGCCGGTGTCCCCGTCCGCCACGGGGTAGACGTTGATCGCGTCGATCTCCTCACGCGCCCGCCCCAGCGTCTCGAGTGCGAGACCGCACCAGGTGCGCACCGCGAGAGCATCGAAGAATGTCTGCGGCACCTGCGCCACTGCGCCTCCCTGAGCTGCTGGACGTGGCACGCAGCGTAGACCGCGGGGCGGTGTCCACCGGAAGTGGGCCGGGACAGGTCCCGGGCCGGCCATGGTAGTTTCATTGCACGGGCGCAGTCGTTGTATGCTGCTCCGGTTGCCCGATCCAAATCGGGCCATTCCCCTGGCAGCGCCACTCAGATCCTCTGATCCGGATCCCGGCATGCCGGGATCAACCGTAAGTGCATCTGAAGTCTTTGGAGTGACCCGTGGCTGCCAACTGCGACGTCTGCGGCAAGGGGCCGGGCTTCGGCAACAACATCTCGCACTCGCACCGCCGTACGTCCCGCCGCTGGAACCCGAACATCCAGCGTGTGCGTACCGTGGTGGGCGGGACGCCGAAGCGCGTGAACGCTTGCACCTCGTGCATCAAGGCCGGCAAGGTCTCGCGCTGACGCTCAGCTAGCGCGCGGCCACTGCTGGTTCGCTCAGAGAGCCGGTCCACCTCAGGTGGACCGGCTCTCTGTCGTGTCCGGACACTGTCATGGTGCTCAGGAACCGGCCCGGAACCGCCAGCCGTGATCCACCGGCCCGATCCCCCCGCCGAGCGCGAACCCGGCCGCGATCGCCCCGGTGACGTACTCCTTGGCCGCCGCCACCGCCTCCGGCACCGAGTGCCCCTTGGCGAGCTGTGACGCGATCGCGGAGGCGAGGGTGCAGCCCGTGCCGTGGGTGTGCCGGTTGTCGTGGCGAGGCGCCCGCAGCCAGTGCTCCTCGGAGCCGTCGGTGAGCAGGTCCACGGCGTCCCCGGACAGGTGCCCGCCCTTGATCAGCACCCACCGCGGCCCGTACCCGAGCACGGCCGCCGCGGCCCGCCGCAGCTGCTCCTCCGACTCGACGCGCACGCCCGTCAGCTGGGCCACCTCGTCGAGGTTCGGGGTGGCGACCGTCGCCACCGGCAGCAGCTTCGTACGGACGGAGTCCAGGGCCGAGGCGGCGAGCAGGGAGTCGCCGTGCTTGGAGACGCCCACCGGGTCGACGACCGCCGGGGCGTCCGTGCCCGCGAGCAACTCGGCCACCGTCTCCACGAGTTCGGCGGAGGCCAGCATCCCGGTCTTGACCGCCTGGACGCCGATGTCGTCGACGACACTGCGGTACTGGGCCCGCACCGCCTCCACCGGCAGCTCCCAAGCCCCCTGCACGCCGAGGGAGTTCTGCGCGGTCACCGCCGTGAGGACGCTCATGCCGTGCACGCCGAGTGCGAGCATCGTCTTCAGATCGGCCTGGACGCCGGCGCCGCCGCCCGAGTCCGAGCCCGCCACCGTGAGGACGTTGGGGATCATGACTCCATGTCCCCGAAGTGGTCCCAGCCGCCCTTGCTGGTCCACGGCGCCCCGTCGACCGTCACCTGGGGCAGCGCCGACGGGTTGAGGACCTCGCCGATGACCTTCCAGCGGGCGGGCAGCTTCACGTCCGGCGGGAAGGTCGCCACGATCGCGTGGTCCTCCCCCCCGGTCAGCACCCACTGCATGGGGTCGACGCCGACGGCCTGCCCGATGTCGTTCATCTGGGACGGGATGTCGATCGCCCCGGAGCGGATGTCGATCCGCACCTTGCTGGCCTCGGCGATATGCCCCAGGTCGGCGATCAGCCCGTCGCTCACGTCGCACATGGCGGTCGCCCCGAGCCCGGCGGCGGCCGGACCCGCGTGGTACGGCGGCTCGGGCCGCCGGTGGGCCTCCACGAAGGCGCGCGGCGAGCGGAACCCCCGGGAGAGCACCGCGTACCCGGCCGCCGACCAGCCCAGCCAGCCCGTCACCGCGACGAGGTCGCCGGGCTGCGCGCCCGCCCGCGTCACCGGCTCCTGGTTGCGCAGGTCGCCGAGCGCCGTGATCGACACCACGATCGAGTCGCCGCGTACGACGTCACCGCCGACCACGGCGGCGCCCGCCACCTGGCACTCGTCGCGCAGGCCGTCCATCAGCTCGCTCGGCCAGGTCACCGGCAGCTCGGCCGGAACGACCAGGCCGAGCAGCAGCGCGGTCGGTACGGCGCCCATCGCGGCGATGTCGGCGAGGTTCTGCGCCGCCGCCTTGCGGCCCACGTCGTAGGCCGTCGACCAGTCCCGGCGGAAGTGCCGGCCCTCCACCAGGATGTCCGTACTGGCCACGACCCTGCGGTCGGGCGCGGCCACCACGGCGGCGTCGTCGCCGGGGCCGACCCGGACCGCCGGGGTGGTGGTCAGACGGGAGGTGAGCTCCCTGATGAGCCCGAACTCACCGAGCTCACCAACAGTGCCCTTCATTGCCCTTTCTCCCCTTCTGTCCCTGTCTGTGCCCGGTCGCGAGGCCTCTCGGTCCTCGTTACGGTCGAAGTGACCGTCAAGTTCTGCCGGACCTGCACCCCGGCGCGCAAGACCCGGTCCCCGCAGGTCTCCCCGCGGCGAGCGGCGACGCGATACCGTGGCGTTCCTTTTCCCCACATGATCCTCGTGGCCGCCCTGGAGGTTCCGTGGTACAGGCGTACATCCTGATCCAGACGGAGGTCGGCAAGGCGTCGACCGTCGCCGAGACGATCAGCAAGATTCCTGGAGTCATCCAGGCCGAGGACGTCACAGGCCCCTACGACGTGATCGTGCGGGCCCAGGCCGACACCGTCGACGACCTCGGACGCATGGTGGTCGCCAAAGTCCAGCAAGTGGACGGCATCACCCGCACCCTGACCTGCCCGGTCGTCCATCTGTAGCCCCCGTCTACCCTGTGCCGGTGAACTCTTTCCGTCACCGGCACCGCTCCGTGTTCCGCGTTTCCCTCCGCCTGCCCGCTCTCGCGCTGTTGATCACTGCCGCGGGCTGCTCCTCAGCAGACGACAGCGCGTCGGCGGCGGTTCCCAGTCCGGACGCGAAGGTCACGGAACTGTGCCGGAACCTGGACAAGGTACTGCCCGCGAAGGTGGACGGAGAGCGTCGCGAGGATCCCGAGCCCGCGTCGGCTCTGACGGCGGGCTGGGGCAGCCCGGCGATCATACTTCGCTGCGGTGTGCCTCAGCCGCCGAAGATGGTCGACCCGAAGGTGGCCGACGGGCACGATCCGGATGCGGTCGCCGGGGGTGCGAACGGGGTCGACTGGCTGATGGAGAAGCAGGACGACGGGGCGTACCGGTTCACCACCGCCAACCGGGAGGCGTATGTCGAGGTCGGGGTGCCGGAGGGTGTGGACAGCTCCGGTGTCCTGATCGATCTGGCCTCGGCCGTGAAGAAGGCGATCCCCAAGGGGATCGCCTCCTGAGGGCCGTGCGTCGAATGCCGTCCTGAGACTGTTCCCAGTACCCCAGCAGGCGCTAGCGAAGGCCCGTTGAACGGCGAAGCGCCGCCTGCACCAGCCGGTCCACCAGCTCCGGGTAGCTCACCCCGCTCGCCTGCCACATCTGCGGATACATCGAGATGGGCGTGAAGCCGGGCATCGTGTTGATCTCGTTGATCACGAACTCGCCGTCCTCGGTGAGGAAGAAGTCCGCGCGGACCAGGCCCTCGCAGGAGGCCGCCTCGAAGGCGTCGACCGCCAGGCGCTGGACCTCCGCCGTCTCCTGAGGCGTCAGGGGCGCCGGCACGATCCCCGGCGTGGAGTCGATGTACTTCGCCTCGAAGTCGTAGTACGCGTGCGCCTGAGGTGAGGGGATCTCGGCGGGGGCGGAGGCCCTGGGGCCGTCCTCGAACTCCAGGACGCCGCACTCGATCTCGCGGCCGCGCAGCGCGGCCTCCACGAGGATCTTCGGGTCGTGCCGCTGGGCCTCGGCGATCGCCTCGTCGAGGCCGGAGAGGTCGTCGACCTTGGTGATGCCGATCGACGAACCGGCGCGCGCGGGCTTCACGAACAACGGCCAGCCGTGCTCGCCGGCGAAGTCGACGATCTTCTTGCGGGCGGCCGACTCGTCCTGCTGCCACTCACGGGGCCGGATCACCAGGTACGGGCCCACCTTCAGCCCGAACGAGGTGAACACCCGCTTCATGTACTCCTTGTCCTGGCCCACGGCCGAGGCGAGCACGCCCGAGCCCACGTACGGGACGCCGGAGAGCTCCAGGAGGCCCTGGAGGGTGCCGTCCTCGCCGTAGGGGCCGTGCAGCACCGGGAAGACCACGTCGACCTCGCCGAGCGCCTTGGGGACCGATCCCGGCTCGCTGTAGACGACTTCCCGGTTGGCCGGGTCGACCGGGAGGATCACTCCGCCCTCGCCGGACTCGGCGAGCCGGTCGACGCTCGGCTGGCGCCGGTCGATGATCGCCATCCGCTCCGGTTCGTCCGCCGTGAGCGCCCAGCGGCCGTCCTGGGTGATGCCGATCGGCAGGACGTCGTACTTCGTCCGGTCGATGGCCTTGAGGACGGCGCCGGCGGTGACCACGGAGATCCCGTGTTCGGAGCTGCGCCCGCCGAACACGACGGCCACACGCGGCTTACGAGACGGCTGCTCGGGGCTCTGGGGGAGGTTCTCGGTGCTCATATCGCGTTGAGAGTACCCGTTGGTAGGGCCGGGATACAGCGCCCCCGAACCCGCGTCGCTCAGCGTCGTTCCGGCTTCGCGCTGCGCGACATCAGCTCCTTGAGGGCCACCACCGGAGGCTTGCCCTCGTGCACGATGCCGACGACCGTCTCCGTGATGGGCATGTCGACGCCGTACCGGCGGGCCAGATCCAGCACCGATTCGCAGGACTTGACGCCCTCGGCGGTCTGCTTGGTGACCGCGATGGTTTCCTGGAGGGTCATGCCCTTGCCGAGGTTGGTGCCGAAGGTGTGGTTGCGGGACAGCGGAGAGGAGCAGGTGGCCACCAGGTCGCCCAGGCCCGCGAGTCCGGAGAAGGTCAGCGGGTCGGCGCCGAGGGCGATTCCGAGCCGGGTGGTCTCGGCGAGACCGCGGGTGATGAGCGAGCCCTTGGCGTTGTCACCGAGGCCCATGCCGTCCGCGATGCCGACGGCCAGGCCGATGACGTTCTTGACCGCGCCCCCGAGTTCACAGCCGACGACGTCGGTGTTGGTGTACGGGCGGAAGTACGGCGTGTGGCAGGCGACCTGGAGCCGCTGGGCGACGGCCTCGTCGGTGCATGCGACCACTGCGGCGGCCGGCATCCGCGCGGCGATCTCGCGGGCCAGGTTGGGTCCGGTGACCACGGCGATGCGGTCCGGGCCGACCTTGGCGACGTCGTCGATGACCTCGCTCATGCGCATCGCGGAGCCGAGTTCGACGCCCTTCATCAGCGACACGAGGACCGTGCCGGGGGCGAGCAACGGGGCCCAGTCGGCGAGGTTGCCGCGCAGGGTCTGCGAGGGGACCGAGAGGACCGTGAAGTCGGCGTCCGCGGCGGCTTGTGCGGGATCCGTGGTGGCCCGCACGTTCTCCGGGAGTTCGACGCCCGGGAAGTAGTCGGGATTGGTTCGGGTGGAGTTGATCGCCTCCACGACCTCCGGGCGGCGCCCCCACAGGGTGACCTCGCACCCGGCGTCGGCGAGCACCATGCCGAAGGCCGTGCCCCACGAACCGGCGCTCAGGACCGCCGCCTTGACCGGCTTGTTCACTTGCCCAGCCCCTCTTCCTGTGCCGACTGTGCCGACTGCACCTGCGATGCCGCCTGCTGCGCGCCCCGCTGTGTCTGCGTCTGGGTGCGGCGCCGCTGTTCGGTCCGCTCCCGGCGCGGGTCGTAGGGCGCCGCGGGCGCCTTCTCACCGCGGATCTCCTCCAGCTGGCGGGTGATGGCGGCCATGATGACCTCGGTGGCCTCCTTCAGGAGCTCCGTGGTCATCTCCCGGTCGTAGAACCGCGTCAGGTCCACCGGCGGTCCGGCGAGCACGTGGTGGGTCTTGCGCGGCAGAAGGTGCGGCTTCTTCGCGTACGGCGGCAGCAGTTCGTTGCAGCCCCACTGTGCGACGGGGATCACCGGGCACTTGGTCTGGAGGGCGACGCGGGCGGCCCCGGTCTTGCCGGTCATGGGCCAGCCCGCCGGGTCGCGGGTGAGGGTGCCCTCGGGATAGAAGGCGACGCATTCCCCGCGGTCCACGGCGTCGATCGCGGCCCGGAAGGCGCTCAGCGCGTCCGTGCTCTCGCGGTAGACCGGAATCTGCCCGGTGCCGCGCATCGCGGCCCCGACGAATCCCTTCTTGAAAAGCCCGCTCTTCGCGAGGAATCGCGGGACGCGCCCGGTGTTGTACTGAAAGTGCGCGTAAGCGAAGGGGTCGATGTGCGAATTGTGGTTCACCGCGGTGATAAATCCACCCTCGGCCGGAATGTGCTCCATTCCGCGCCAGTCCCGCCTGAGCAGAACCACCAGCGGCGGTTTGCAGATCACCGCAGCGAAGCGGTACCAGAAGCCGATACTGCGGCGGGGCACGCGGACACCTTCCTCTAGGGCCTGATGCGGGGGCCACGGGGGGCCGCACAAGTGTCGCCCCAGGCCGCCGGTCTGTCGAGAACACCGTACGCCCCGACACGCCGGGTGCTGTCGGCCCCGGGTGACAATGACCGCGACAAGAGAGGGACGGAACACCTGTGCAGTGGACCTTGGTCGTACCCCTGAAGCCCCTGGCCCAGGCCAAGAGCAGGCTTGCGGACACCGCGGACGACGGGCTGCGGCCGGACCTGGCGCTCGCCTTCGCCCAGGACACGGTGGCGGCCGCGCTTGCCTGCCCGGCGGTACGGGATGTGTCAGTCGTCACGGACGACGTCCGGGCCGGCCGCGAGCTGGCCGCACTGGGCGCCGCGATCATCCCCGACGAGCCGCGAAGCGGCCTCAACGCCGCCCTCGCGCACGCGGCGGCAGCCGTACGGTCCGCACGTCCCGAAAGTCCGGTGGCCGCGCTCAACGCCGACCTGCCGGCGCTGCGCCCGCCGGAATTGGCCCGGGTGCTCGACGGCGCCGCTGAATTCCCGCGCGCTTTTCTCCCGGATGCGGCCGCAATCGGTACGACTCTGCTGGCCGCCGCCCCGGGCCGGCAATTGTTCCCGGCTTTCGGTATCGATTCCCGGGCCCGGCACCGCGCGTCCGGGGCTGTGGAACTGTCGCTCGCCGCCGTGGATTCGGTACGCCAGGACGTGGACACCGGCGACGACCTGCGCACCGCGCTGGCCCTGGGGGTCGGCCCTCATACGGCCGCGGCCGCCGCGCGGTTGCTGATACCCGGGCAGTAGGCTGCGGCCATGCAGGCGACCGCGTACACGTACGACCCCGAAAGCCGCAGCGGGCAGGTGCTCCTGGACGACGGCACCCCGGTGCCCTTCGACGCGGCGGCGTTCGACGCGGGCGGCTTGAGGCTGCTGCGCCCGGGACAGCGGGTGCGGATCGAGGTGGAAGGCGCGAAGGAGGACCTCCGGATCACTCTGGTGACCCTCCAGACCCTCTGACCACTCCCTGAACACACCGCGGGCCGGACTCCGTACGGAGTCCGGCCCGGCGCGTGAGTGCCCCAGCGCCCCTACTTCTTGCGGGCGGTGGTCTTCTTCGCGGTGGTCTTGCGCGCCGTCGACTTCTTGGCGGGCGCCTTCTTGGCGGTCGCCTTCTTCGCCGGTGCCTTCTTGGCGGTGGTCTTCTTCGCGGCGGTGGTCTTGGCCGTCGTGGTCTTCTTGGCCGGAGCCTTCTTGGCCGTGGTCTTCTTCGCGGCGGCCGTCTTGGTGGTGGCCTTCTTCGCCGGAGCCTTCTTGGCCGTGGTCTTCTTCGCGGCGGCCGTCTTGGCGGTCGCCTTCTTCGCGGCGGCCTTCTTGACCGTCGCGCCGGCGCCGCCGGTCAGGCTGCCCTTCGGAGCCTTCTTGACGGAGACCTCGCCGCCACGCGGCAGCTTCTTCGAGCCGCTGACCAGGTCCTTGAAGCCCTGGCCCGCGCGGAAGCGCGGAACGGAGGTCTTCTTGACCCGAACCCGCTCGCCCGTCTGGGGGTTACGGGCGTAGCGGGCCGGACGGTCGACCTTCTCGAAGGAACCGAAGCCGGTGACGGAAACCCTCTCACCTGCGACGACCGCGCGGACGATGGCGTCCAGTACATGGTCGACAGCATCGGCGGCCTGCTGTCGGCCGCCCATCTTGTCGGCAATCGCTTCTACGAGCTGCGCCTTGTTCACGTCTTCCCCTTCGGAGACATCGCCAGAACGAAAGTGTTCAAGCTTTTTCGCACGTTAGGCAGATATATACCGCAAATCAAACACGAAACGGGCTTATCACCCTTGTGCCGCAACGAACTCGGCGGTGTCATCCGGTTCAGCGTTCCTCGTCGGGGAGACGTCCCTCGTCGAGGTCCGCGGTGAACCGATCCAGCCGCCTTGCCGCGTCGGCGAGATCGTGCTTGGCCGCGGCCGTAATGACCAGCAGCTTCCGGGTCAGCGCCATCCGTACGCCCTCCGGGACTTGCAGTGCGCGCACCCTTGCGTGCGCTTCCTTGAGTTGGCCCGCGACTGCCGTATAGAGCTCGAGTTGGCCGTCGTGTTCCATGCACAGATTGTGCCATCTGGGGCGAGTTGTCGCCTGCGCAGGGGACAACTGCCGCCTCAAACGGTCTTCCGGGCGCACACGAAAGTCACGGCTGTACTTCTCGCGTACCCCAACAACCACCGGTTTAACGTGGGAAGTTGGCTGCCGAGCTCAGGGCGGGCAGGGCCGTTCGGGTGCAGAAAAGGCTGTACCCCCGATCGGGCCGATCGGGGGTACAGAGGGGTGTTGTGGTGGCCGAAAGTCGCCTTGTTCAGGGGCGGCGGATCGTGCTCCGGATCAGACCGGCAGCGTCCGCGGCTTGAACGACGGGCGCTTAGCCTCGTACGCGGCGATGTCCGCCTCGTTCTGGAGGGTGATCGAGATGTCGTCGAGGCCGTTCAGCAGCCGCCAGCGGGCGTTCTCGTCCAGCTCGAAGGAGGCGGTGATGCCCTCGGCGCGGACCTCGCGGGCGACCAGGTCGACGGTGATCTCGGCCTGCGGGTCCTTCTCGGTGAGCTCCCAGAGCGCGTCCACGATCTTCTGCTCCAGAACGACCGTGAGCAGGCCGTTCTTGAGCGAGTTGCCGCGGAAGATGTCGGCGAAACGGGAGGAGATCACGGCCTTGAAGCCGAAGTTCTGCAGTGCCCAGACGGCGTGCTCGCGGGAGGAGCCGGTGCCGAAGTCGGGGCCGGCGACCAGGACGGTCGCGCCCTGCCGCTCGGGCTGGTTGAGCACGAACGACGCGTCCTTGCGCCAGGCCTCGAACAGCCCGTCCTCGAACCCGTCCCGCGTGACCTTCTTGAGCCAGTGGGCGGGGATGATCTGGTCGGTGTCGACGTTGCTGCGGCGCAGCGGGACGGCCCGGCCGGTGTGGGTGGTGAAGGCTTCCATGATTCTCAGACTCCAGCGGGCGTACGGGTGTCGGCGGCGGACAGGTCGGCCGGGGAGGCCAGGTGGCCCAGGACGGCCGTAGCGGCCGCGACCTGCGGCGACACCAGGTGCGTACGACCGCCCTTGCCCTGCCGGCCCTCGAAGTTGCGGTTGGAGGTGGACGCGGAGCGCTCCCCCGGGGCCAGCTGGTCGGGGTTCATGCCCAGACACATCGAGCAACCCGCGTGCCGCCACTCGGCGCCGGCGTCCTTGAAGACGACGTCCAGACCCTCGGAGACGGCCTGGAGGCCCACGCGCGCGGAGCCCGGCACGACCAGCATCCGTACGCCGTCGGCGACTTTGCGGCCCTTGATCAGCTCGGCGGCGGCGCGCAGGTCCTCGATGCGGCCGTTGGTGCAGGAGCCTACGAAGACGGTGTCCACCTTGATGGAGCGCAGCGGCTGGCCGGCCTCCAACCCCATGTATTCCAGGGCCTTTTCGGCGGCGTAGCGCTCCGATGCGTCTTCGTACGAAGCAGGGTCGGGGACGGACGCCGAAAGCGGTGCGCCCTGGCCGGGGTTGGTGCCCCAGGTGACGAACGGCGACAGTTCGGCGGCGTCGATGACGACCTCGGCGTCGAACTCGGCGTCCTCGTCCGTCCTGAGCGTCTTCCAGTACTCGACGGCCGCGTCCCAGTCCGCGCCCTCGGGGGCGTGCGGGCGGCCCTTGAGGTACGCGAAGGTGGTCTCGTCGGGGGCGATCATGCCCGCGCGGGCGCCGGCCTCGATCGACATGTTGCAGATGGTCATCCGCGCTTCCATCGAGAGCTTCTCGATGGCCTCGCCGCGGTACTCCAGGACGTAGCCCTGGCCGCCGCCGGTGCCGATCCGGGCGATGATCGCCAGGATCAGGTCCTTGGCGGTGACGCCGTCGGGCAGTTCGCCGTCGATCGTGATCGCCATGGTCTTCGGGCGGGACATCGGCAGCGTCTGGGTGGCCAGCACGTGCTCCACCTGGGAGGTGCCGATGCCGAACGCCAGCGCGCCGAAAGCGCCGTGCGTGGAGGTGTGGGAGTCGCCGCAGACCACCGTCATGCCGGGCTGGGTCAGGCCCAGCTGCGGGCCGACGACGTGCACGACGCCCTGCTCGACGTCGCCCAGCGGGTGCAGCCGCACGCCGAAGTCGGCGGCGTTCTTGCGCAGCGTCTCCAGCTGGATCCGGGAGACCGGGTCCGCGATCGGCTTGTCGATGTCGAGGGTGGGGGTGTTGTGGTCCTCGGTCGCGATGGTGAGGTCCAGGCGCCGCACCTTGCGGCCGCTCTTGCGGAGGCCGTCGAAGGCCTGCGGGCTGGTCACCTCGTGCAGCAGGTGCAGATCGATGAAGAGAAGGTCGGGCTCGCCCTCCGCGCGCCGGACGACATGGTCGTCCCAGACTTTCTCCGCGAGTGTCCTACCCATCGCTGTTCCCTCCGGTCGACGACGATCCGCCGACCCAACTAGAGATCTTGAAGAGGCGGGCCCGCGCCCCTGCGTTTCCGGGCAACCGCCGCCAGGCCCGTACGTCACGGGCCGCTGTGACTTCGTGTCTTCCAGAGTGGCGGGTTCCACGAGAATTTGAACTTGCGTTTCACAGAGTGAGACGCGAGTATCGTTTCATGGACAACAGTAGCGGCGTCGGCGTTCTGGACAAGGCGGCCCTCGTCCTGAGCGCTCTGGAGTCCGGTCCGGCCACCCTCGCGGGCCTGGTCGGCGCCACCGGACTGGCACGACCCACGGCCCACCGCCTGGCCGTGGCGCTGGAACACCACCGCATGGTGGCGCGCGACATGCAGGGCCGTTTCATCCTCGGCCCTCGCCTGGCAGAACTGGCCGCGGCCGCGGGTGAGGACCGTCTCCTCGCCACCGCGGGCCCGGTGCTCACCCACCTCCGTGACGTCACGGGCGAGAGCGCGCAGCTCTACCGTCGCCAGGGCGACATGCGCATCTGCGTCGCCGCGGCGGAGCGTCTGTCCGGGCTGCGGGACACCGTCCCGGTCGGCTCGACGCTCACGATGAAGGCCGGCTCCTCGGCGCAGATCCTGCTGGCATGGGAGGAGCCGGAGCGGCTGCACCGCGGCCTCCAGGGCGCGCGCTTCACGGCGACGGCCCTGTCGGGCGTACGGCGCCGGGGCTGGGCCCAGTCGATCGGCGAGCGCGAGCCGGGGGTCGCGTCCGTCTCCGCCCCGGTGCGAGGCCCTTCCAACCGCGTGGTGGCCGCGGTGTCGGTGTCCGGGCCGATCGAGCGGCTGACGCGGCACCCGGGCCGGATGCACGCGCAGGCCGTGATCGATGCGGCCGGGCGCCTCTCCGAGGCGTTGCGGCGCACCGGCTGAACCGACGGGACGTTCTCGGGGAGGGTCGGCCTCAACGCCGCGGCAGGCTTTCCCCGACCGAGCGCCGTGACAGGGACGGTTTCGTCGTCCCGTGCGGGCCGTCGGTGGTTGTTCGCGCGGTCCCCCGCCCTCCTGAGGGACGTACGAAAAGGCCCCCCACCGAAGTGGAGGGCCTTTCCTGTACGTACCCCCGACCGGATTCGAACCGGCGCTACCGCCTTGAGAGGGCGGCGTGCTAGGCCGCTACACAACGGGGGCCTGGACTCTGCGTTTCCGCAGGTCCGAGCTGGTCTACCTGGACTCGAACCAAGACTAACTGAACCAGAATCAGTCGTGCTGCCAATTACACCATAGACCAATGTGGTTTAGACCAGTCAGTACCCCCGACCGGATTCGAACCGGCGCTACCGCCTTGAGAGGGCGGCGTGCTAGGCCGCTACACAACGGGGGCCCTAGCAGTCCCGAGAGGATCGTCGATCTTTCGGAACCGTACCCCCGACCGGATTCGAACCGGCGCTACTGCCTTGAGAGGGCAGCGTGCTAGGCCGCTACACAACGGGGGCTTGCGGATCGGAATCCGCTGATGCAGATAAGCTCTGCGAGCTGGCCTACCTGGACTCGAACCAAGACTAACTGAACCAGAATCAGTCGTGCTGCCAATTACACCATAGGCCACTGGAACGCAAGCCCCGGAGGGGGATCTTGTTCTAGCAGTGCGCCTGGGGTTCCTGCCTTCCGGCCCGCTCCCCGCGGCGCAGGAAGAACATTACCCGAAGGTGGACGGGGCTCCAAAACGAGTATCCGCGCCGAGCAGCGACGGCAGTTCGGCGAGGGAGGCGATGCGGTGCGGCCCGACGGGCGGCTCGATCGTGGCGTACGCACCCCCGCGGTCGATCCACACCGACAGCAGCCCGGCGTCGGCGGCACCCCGTCCGTCGATCTCCGGGTGGTCGCCGACGTAGGCGACCTGGTGCGGTGGCAGGCCGAGGGCGGCGCAGGCCGCCAGGAACGCCCCGGCCTCGGGTTTCGAGACGCCGAGCTCGGCCGCGCACAGGATGCTCTCGAAGCGGTCGTGGACGCCGAGGACGCGCAGTTTTCGGTCCTGGACGTGGAGGCTGGAGTTGGAGAGCACGGCGTGCCTGTGGCTGGCGGCGAGGGCGTCGAGGACGGGCAGGACGTCCGGGAAGAGGGCCCAGGCCGTCTCGTAGTGGGCGATGTACCGCTGGAACCACGCGTCGGCCTCGGCATCGGTGAGGTCCTGGCCGAGGAAGACGCGTACGCGGTCGCGCCGCTGGTCCTCGAAGGTGGCCTCCCCGGCCGCGAAGCGCGCCCATTGCGCGTCGGTGATCTCCCGCCAGCGGGTGATGGCCTGCTCGACGGTGTCGTAGTCGTCGAGCAGGCCCTCGGCCGTCAGGTGAGCGCGCATGCCCAGGCGGTCGGCGGTGGTGTAGTCGAAGAGGGTGTCGTCGACGTCCCAGACCACGGCGTGGATCCTCATGGTCGGACCGTACCCGCTGCCGGGTGCTCTCAGCCCGGGGTCATCGTGCCGGAGAGCGTGAGATCCGGGCCCCGGCCGTCGCGGGGGTGGGCGGTGAGCCGCCAGGTGAAGGGGCCGGACCCGGCTCCGGCGCCGGTGTCGGTGGTGCCGTCCCAGGCGGGGCGTACGGCGGCCCCGGTGGAGGCGCCGGTCAGGGTGCGGACGACCGTGCCTGAGGCCTTGGTCAGGGTCAGGGTCCAGGTGGACGGCTTGTTCAGCTGCCACACCGGTGACCAGGGCGTCGACCTGCCGATTACGGACGGCGAGTAGACCTGGGCCTCCATCTGCGCGAGCGGTGAGGTGGGGACGCCGCTGGCGACGATCGAGACCTCGCCGTACGTGCCGTTGAGGTAGGCGATGTGGCCGCCGAAGCGGTCGGCGGCCCAGCGGCCGTTGCTGCCGCCGGTGTTCTGGTCCGTGGCCGGCAGTTTCACCAGGGTGCGGGTGGTCGCCGTGCCGGTGTGGAAGTCGGTGAGCAGCAGTTCGTGGGTGGTGCGGTTCTCGCGGAGCAGGAAGCCGTCGGCGAGGCGGGCCGGGCCGTGGTCGGCCGGGACCGTGATCTTTCGGTTGGTGGCGCGGTCGTAGACGCCCGCGGTGCGGCCGCAGCTCCAGTACAGCCAGGTGTTGACGGCCTGGATGTCGGTGGGGGTGCAGGGGGCGCCGGTGGCGAGGGTGGTGGTCGTCCCGGTCTTGAGGTTGCGGCCGGTGACCGAGCCCTGGGTGCCGCCCGGGGTCCACAGGGTCTGGCCCCAGACGGCGGCGGCGGTGCGGTCGCGGGTGAGGATGGTTTCGCCGCCGGTCGCGGCGCGCGGGAAGTCCACGAGCCGCTGCTTGCCGGAGGCGCCGTTGTGGACCACGTAGCGGCCGGTGCCGCCGGCGAGGCGGCCGCCGGATTCGCCGTCCGTGGGCTCGCTGAGAATGGTGCTGGTGTCGAGGCCGACGTTGAGGACGGACTCCTGGCCCGCGGAGTTGGTCCACAGGTAGCCGACCCGGCCGTCGCCGAGGGCCTCCAGCTGGGGGCAGGCGGCGTCGCCGGTGAGGCAGATGGAGGCGGAGAGCGCCGGGCTGCGGGGAGTCTGCGCACCGGCGGGCCGGCCGTCAGCGTCCAGCTGGAAGCCGCTGTAGCGGAGCGAGCCGCCCGGCGTCGCGCCGTAGAGGAACAACTCGCCGCCGGCGACGGCCAGTCCCTGCACTCCGGTCGCGGCGGCGGGGACCCGGGCCACCTTGGTGGTGGTGAGTCCGCCGCTGTCGGTGAGGGTGAGCCGGTGGATGTTCCAGTCGAGGCTGGAGGGGCCAGCGGTGGCCAGCGCTCCGCCGTCCAGGGTCGGGCCGATCCCGCCGAACGACGAGGTGAGCACGGTGCTCGAAGCGCCGGAGACCAGGGAGCGGGCGGTGAGCGCGGCCTCGGTGCCGCCCAGGACGAAGGCCGGGTTGCCGAGCAGGAGTTGGTCGCCCACGACGGCTTCGGGCTGGGCGTCGGTCCTGGTGACGGCGGTGGGCTCGGTGCCGGGTTCGGCGTCCACCCGGATCGCCTTCCAGTCGGCGACGAGCCAGCGGTCGTTGAAGGCGAGCTGCGGGGTCGCCTCGTCGCTGGTGACGTACGTGCGGAAGGCGCCGTCGGCGAGGTCGACCAGACCCACCGACGTCTTGCCGTCCAGCACGTAGACGATCGCGAGACGGCTGACCGAGCCGCCGGTGCGGTACAGGACGGGCCGGGCGCCCGCGGGGAAGCCGGTGACCGGGGTGTCCACGGTGAGGGTGCCCTCGACGGTGCGCAGCACATGCAGGGCGCCGGTGCCGTCCATGGTCAGCACGCTCCAGCCCGCGGCGGCCCGGTAGGCGTGGCCGGAGGGGATCGTGACGGTGGACGTGACGCCCGTGGAGCGGTGCCGCTGGGTGACGGTCTGGCCGTCGCGGGTGTTCACGACGTCGGTGCCGCTGGCCAGGTCGTCGGGGCCGGCATGGGCGGGTGGGACCGCGTCGGGGTAGTCCACCGTGGTGACCGAGGTGGTCCCCGGCCGGTACTGGAAGCCGGACGCACCAGCCCACGGGTAGTCGACGGTCACGCGCTTCTCGGTGACGAGCCGCACCGTGCCGACCGGCTCGTCGGCCTCGGGTGCCGCCTGTGCGGGTGCGGTCAGTACGGCGCAGGACAGGGCCACCACCCCGCCGACGACCGCGTGGACAAGTCTTCGCGAACGGCTCATGTATCCCCCGGTTCCAGGACGCACACGGACACCGTGTGCACAGGAGGCATCCAACGTCTCTCCAGCGGACAGGAGCTGCCCGGAAGGGTGAACTCCGGGTGATGGCTGGGCAGACACGGCGAGGGCGGCGCCCTAAGCGGACGCCGCCCTCGCCGTGTCTGCGGTGTGCCGTGCGCGCGTTACGCGGCCAGCTTCGCCAGCGCCGCGTCGATACGGGCCAGCGTCTTCTCCTTGCCCAGGATCTCCAGCGACTCGAAGAGCGGCAGGCCGACCGTGCGGCCGGTGACGGCGACGCGGACGGGGGCCTGGGCCTTGCCGAGCTTGAGGCCGTGGGCCTCGCCGGCGGCCAGGACGGCCTCCTTCAGCGACTCGGCGGAGGTCCAGTCGGCCGCCTCCAGCTTCTCGCGGGCGGTGCGCAGCAGGGCGTCCGAGCCCTCCTTCATGGCCTTCGCCCAGCTGGCCTCGTCCTCCACCGGCTCCGGCAGGAACAGGAAGTCGACGTTGTCGGTGATCTCGGAGAGCACCTTGAGGCGGGTCTGCGCGTGCGGGGCGACGGCCTGCCACTTGGCCTCGTCGAAGGCCTCCGGGGCCCAGGGGGCGAACGGCGCCTGGAGCCACGGGCGGCAGCGCTCCGTGAAGTCCTTCACGTCCAGCATGCGGATGTGGTCGCCGTTGATGGCCTCGCACTTCTTCAGGTCGAAGCGGGCCGGGTTGGGGTTGACGTCCGCGATGTCGAAGGCCGCGATCATCTCGTCCATCGTGAAGACGTCCTGGTCGGCCGAGAGGGACCAGCCGAGCAGCGAGAGGTAGTTGAGCAGCCCCTCGGGGAGGAAGCCGCGCTCGCGGTAGAGGTTGAGGGACGACTGCGGATCGCGCTTGGAGAGCTTCTTGTTGCCCTCGCCCATGACGTACGGCAGGTGGCCGAAGGAGGGGATCTGCTGGGCGATGCCCAGCTCGATCAGCGCCTTGTACAGGGCGATCTGGCGCGGGGTGGAGGAGAGCAGGTCCTCGCCGCGCAGGACGTGGGTGATCTCCATCAGGGCGTCGTCGACCGGGTTGACCAGCGTGTAGAGCGGGGCGCCGTTGGCGCGGACGATGCCGTAGTCCGGGACGTTCTCCGGGGTGAAGGTCAGCTCGCCGCGGACCAGGTCGGTGAAGGTGATCGTCTCGTCGGGCATGCGGAAGCGGACGATCGGCTCCCGGCCCTGGGCCTTGTACTCGGCGACCTGGGCGTCGGTCAGCTCGCGGCAGTGGCCGTCGTAGCCGGAGGGCCTGCCGGCGGCGCGGGCGGCCTCGCGGCGGGTGTCCAGCTCCTCCTGGGAGCAGTAGCAGCGGTAGGCGTGGCCGGCGTCCAGGAGCTTGGCCGCGACGTCCTTGTACAGGTCCATGCGCTGCGACTGGCGGTACGGCGCGTGCGGGCCGCCGACCTCGGGGCCCTCGTCCCAGTCGAAGCCCAGCCAGCGCATCGAGTCGAGCAGCTGGGTGTACGACTCCTCGGAGTCGCGGGCCGCGTCGGTGTCCTCGATGCGGAAGACCAGGGTGCCCTGGTGGTGCTTGGCGAACGCCCAGTTGAACAGGGCGGTGCGCACCAGGCCCACGTGGGGGTTACCGGTGGGCGAGGGGCAGAAACGGACGCGTACGGAGGAGCCGGGTGCGCTAGCCACGCTTGACAACCTTGTTGGTGAGAGTGCCGATGCCTTCGATGGTGACGGCGACCTCGTCGCCGACGTTCAGGGGGCCGACCCCAGCCGGGGTACCCGTGAGGATCACGTCGCCGGGGAGCAGCGTCATGGCCTCGGAGATGTTGACGATCAGGTCCTCGATGGAGTGGATCATCTCGCTGGTGCGGCCGAGCTGGCGCTGCTGGCCGTTGACCGTGAGCTGGATGGTCAGGTCGCTCGGGTCCAGCTCCGTCTCCACCCAGGGGCCGAGCGGGCAGGAGGTGTCGAAGCCCTTGGCCCGCGCCCACTGCTTCTCGCGCTTCTGCACGTCGCGGGCGGTGATGTCGTTGGCGCAGGTGTAACCGAAGATCACGTCCTTGACGCGCTCACGCGGGACCTCGCGGCACATCCGGCCGATGACCACCGCCAGCTCGGCCTCGTGGTGCACCTCCTCGGAGAAGGAGGGGTACTGGATCTCGTCGCCGGGGCCGATCACCGAGGTGGACGGCTTGAAGAAGGCGAAGGGTGCCTGCGGGACCTCGTTGCCCAGTTCCTTCGCGTGCTCGGCGTAGTTGCGGCCGAAGGCCACGACCTTGTTGGGCAGCACCGGCGGCAGCAGCCTGACCTTGCCTACCGGCACCTTCGTGCCGGAGAGCTCGAAGTCCGCGAACGGGATGCCCTTGATGATGTCCAGGACGAGTTCGTCCTGCTTCTCGCCCTCGATGGCACCGAAGGCGACGTTCCCGTCGATGGAGAATCTGGCGATGCGCACGGGATGCTTGGCCCCTTGACTGAAGCGGCTGGAGTCTGACGCTCCAGGCTAACGCGGGGAAGGGTCCGCGCCGCGCGCATCACGAAGGGGCGTCCCTTCGCCGGGACGCCCCTTCGATGCTGATGTCCCGCCACCGTGAGCATCCGGCGGCCGGTGCACGTACTCCCTGGTGTCACTCCGCGGCAGCGGCGGCCGCGACGGGGACCTCGGTGAGGATGGTGCGCTTGGGGTTGGCAGTCTGGGAGGGGAGTTCGACGCGGTGCTCCGGCTGTTCCGGCGTCTGCAGTTCGTCGGCGTCGTCCAGGTGCGCCAGCGTCGTGCGTCGCGGGTTGGCGATCTTGTGGAACATCGTCGTCGTCTTCACTGTTTACTTGACCCTGTTCTGTGACGGGCGCCGGAGGGCGCGTACGACCCTCGCACGGCGCGGGTTGTCGAATGTGCCATCTCTGTAAAGCGTCAGGCTAAACATGAGATTCCCGGCGCAATCGCGGGGATCTCAAGATCGGCATGTGAGTTTTCTCACGAATCAGGGGGCAAATCGGTCAATCCGGGCTTGCGCTCCACCCCACCGAAACGGACATTGACTCCCTGAAGCGCTCATTCCGCTGCTGATCATGGCGACTGGGACACCTGTGGCGCCTCGGCGACTCGCGGGCATACGCCCGAAATGGGCGAACTCACTTTCTACGTCCGGTGATTCGGCACTCACGTGGTGTCACCTATGTCACGGCCTGGCATACGAGCCTTGTTGGAGATCCTGTGCTGTGCTGGAATGCCACGGACCGCCGCAGGATCGAGCCGGCGCACAGGGGGCGCACAGACGCGCCGAGTGGCGGCGAGGAGGGGGAGCCAGCGCCGGTCACTCACGACCACCACGGGGGCGTACTCAGGGCGTCCCCAGAACGCCGACACCGTGCCCCGCCGCTCATGCGACGGGGTGCCTGGTCCAGAGGTTGCGACGCTAGTGCAGGGACGTTTCAAGAGGGATGGCAGCGCTTCGGCGGAGCCGGAGCCGCACGGCGGGACCAACCGAGGTCCCTCGGCCCAGCACGCCCAGAACCAGGGCCCGGCGGGTGACGGCGGGGAACGCCCCGGGCGCCCCGGCGCGTCGGCCCCCACGGGGTCCGCGAGCCCGGCCCCGGCCCTGAAGCCGCCGACGGGCCCCACCGGCCCCGGGCCGCGAATAGCCCTGCGCAACTGGCGCATCTCCACCCGCCTGGTGTCGCTGCTGGCGCTCCCGGTGGTCGCGGCCACCTCGTTGGGCGCGCTGCGCATCAACGACTCCATGGACAGCATCCAGCAGCTCGACAACATGAAGCTGCTGACGGACATGACCAAGCAGGCCACCGAGCTGTCCGCCGCGCTCCAGGAGGAGCGCGACCAGTCAGCCGGCCCGCTGGCGCACGGCGGCAAGTCGACCGACTTCACGGTCAAGGGCCTGCGCGAGAAGACCGACCGCGCGAGGAAGAACTTCCTCGACAGTTCCGAGCAGATCGACAGCGCCAGCAAGGACGGCAACCTCAAGGGCGTCCGCGAGTACCTCATCCAGCTCGCCGGCGAGCTCGGCGACCTGGAGCAGATCCGCAAGGGCGCCTACGAGTCCGAGGACAACTCCACGCAGACGATCGAGGCGTACCACCGTCTGATCGAGAACCTGATCGACCTCTCCCAGGACATGGCGGAGGCGACCAGCAACCCGGACATGATCCAGCGCACGCGTGCGCTCGCGGCGTTCTCCTCCGCCAAGGAGTACTCCTCGATCCAGCGCGCGGCCCTCGCGGCGGCGCTGCCCGCGAGCAACACCACGACCGGCAAGCTCTCGCCGAACGACCGGCTCTACGCCGAGTCGGCCCTGGAGAGCCAGAAGTCCGAGATCCGCAGCTTCAAGAGCATCTACGGCGAGGACGCCGCCGCCGAGCTGCTCAAGCCGATCGAGGACGGCGGTAACTCCACGATCAAGGCCACCGACACCTACGCGGGTCGTGCCCTGGTCTCCGCGAGCGGACTCGCGCAGCAGGACAAGCGGTCCTACCGCGACTGGCTGGACGACAGCTCCACCAAGATCCAGCAGATGAAGAACATCGAGCACACGCTGCTCGAGGAGATGGAACAGAAGGCCCGCGAGCTGCGCAGCGCCACCGAGCGCGACGCGATCATCTCCGGTGCCCTGATCCTCATCGTGCTCGGTGTGTCGCTGGTCGGCGCCTTCGTCGTGGCCCGCTCCATGATCCGCTCGCTGCGCCGCCTGGAGGAGACCGCGACCAAGGTCGCCTCCGACCGGCTGCCCGAGCTGGTCAAGCAGCTGTCCGAGTCCGACCCGCAGGACGTCGACACGTCCGTGGAGTCGGTCGGTGTGCACTCCCGGGACGAGATCGGCCGGGTGGCCGCGGCCTTCGACGACGTGCACCGCGAGGCGGTCCGCCTCGCCGCCGAGCAGGCCCTGCTGCGGGGCAACGTCAACGCGATGTTCACCAACCTCTCGCGCCGCTCCCAGGGTCTGATCCAGCGCCAGCTGTCGCTGATCTCCGAACTGGAGTCCCGCGAGGCCGACCCGGACCAGCTGTCCTCGCTGTTCAAGCTCGACCACCTCGCCACGCGTATGCGCCGTAACGGTGAGAACCTGCTGGTTCTCGCGGGTGAGGAGCCCGGCCGCCGGTGGACCCGCCCGGTCCCGCTGGTCGACGTGCTGCGTGCCGCCGCGTCCGAGGTGGAGCAGTACGAGCGCATCGAGCTGGCCTCCGTGCCGACCACCGAGGTCGCCGGCCGCGTGGTCAACGACCTCGTGCACCTGCTCGCCGAGCTGCTGGAGAACGCGACCTCGTTCTCCTCGCCGCAGACCAAGGTCAAGGTCACCGGTCACGCGCTGCCCGACGGCCGGGTGCTGATCGAGATCCACGACACCGGTATCGGTCTGTCGCCGGAGGACCTGGCGGCGATCAACGAGCGGCTCGCCTCTCCCCCGACGGTGGACGTCTCCGTCTCCCGCCGCATGGGTCTGTTCGTGGTCGGCCGGCTGTCGCAGCGGCACGGCATCCGCATCCAGCTGCGCCCGTCCGACTCCGGTGGTACGACCGCGCTGGTCATGCTGCCTGTCGACGTCGCCCAGGGCGGCAGGAAGCCCCAGCCCAAGCAGGGTGGTCAGCCGCCGGTCGGCGGTGGCGGTCCGGCCGCCGCGCAGGCCGCCGCCGGTGCGGCCGCGGCCCGGCGTGCCGCCGGTGCCGGCCAGGGCGGTGGCGCCCTCGGAGCCGGCGCGTCCGGTGGTGGCTTCGGTGGCGGTGCTTCGTCCGGCGGTGGCCGGCTCGCTGCCGGCCAGGGCCCGCGCGCCGCGCTGCCCGGGCAGGACGCGGACGGCGGCCGTCCGGGCGGAGGGCGCGGACCGCAGGGTCCCGACAAGTCCCCGTCGTTGTTCGAGCAGAGCGCTCCGCCCGCGCCGCCGCAGGGCCGTCCGGCTCCCGGCGGTGCCGAGTACGGTCAGGCGCCGGGTGCTCCGCAGGGTTTGCAGGCCGCGGGTACGAACGGGCCGCAGGGCCGGGGCCGGCAGCGCCCGGGCAACGCCGAGCAGGGTCAGGGCCAGGGCCGTCGGCCGCAGCTGCCGCCGCGCGGTGGTCCGCGGGCCGAGCTGCCCGGCGGTGACCCGCAGCCCCGCGTGCCGAGCTGGAGCGACGAGAACACCCAGCCGCCGGTGCCGCGTGCCTCGCTGGACACCCCGCGGGGACACGAGGAGCCGGACGTCTCCCGTACCTCTCAGATGCCGCGGATCGACGACCGCCAGGGCCCGGGCTCGACGGCGGAGATCCCGGCCGTCCCACGCGATGACGACCGGCAGGGCCCCGGCTCTCCGGCCGACTACGGCACGGGCGGCCCCCAGCACTCGGACCCGTTCGGCCTTCCCGGCACGGACGGCTCGCAGGGTTCGGGCCAGTTCGTCCGCCCGGACGTCTTCGGCGCCCCGGCAGGCCACCGCGACCCTTCGTCCACGACGGGCCAGTACCCGGCTCCGCAGTCCTACGACAACGGCGCGACCGGCCAATACCCGGCACCCCGGCAGGACAACGGCTCGACCGGCCAGTACCCCGCGCCTCGCCAGGACAACGGCTCCACGGGCCAGTACCCCGCTCCGCAGTCCTACGACAACGGCTCCACCAGCCAGTACCCGGCACCCCGGCAGGACAACGGCTCGACCGGCCAGTACCCCGCGCCGCGGCAGGACAACGGCTCCGGCCGGCCCACCCTCCCCGGTCCGGCCACCCCGGCCGACCCGGCGGGCACGGGCCAGTTCGAGCGGCCGCAGGTCAACGGCGCCCGGGGCGGGGCCGACTTCGGCGCCCCGCGTCCGCCCGCCCCGCAGGCACGGCCCGTACGGCAGGAGCCCGAGGCCCTGCCGCCGGCGTCCGGTCCGGGCGACGGGCGTACGCCGCTGTACGACACGCTCGAGACCAACTGGTTCCACGGCCAGCAGGAGCAGCAGGAGCAGCAGCAGAGCAACGGCTCGGCTCCGGCCCCGCAGCAGCCGCTGGGAGCCGGCGGTCCGCAGCGGTCCGCCCCCGCCGGCTGGCGCAGCTCGCCGAACGACGACCTCGTCCGCCAGGCCGAGCGCGTCCGCCAGCCCGCCGCCGGCGGTGTCACCACCTCCGGCCTGCCGCGCCGGGTGCCCCGGGCGAACCTCGTTCCGGGCACGGCGCAGCAGCAGCCACAGCAGAGCGGTCCGCAGATCTCGCGTGCCCCCGATGACGTACGCGGTCGGCTGACCAATCTCCGCCGCGGTATTGCACAGGGTCGTCAGGCCGGGTCCACCCAGACCGGCAGCTTCCCTCGGCCCTCTCACCAGCAGGAGCGTTAGTTGAGTCCGATGAGCCAGGCGGCACAGAACCTGAACTGGTTGATCACCAACTTCGTGGACAACACCCCCGGGGTGTCCCACACCGTCGTCGTGTCCGCCGACGGTCTCCTCCTGGCGCTGTCGGAGGGCTTCCCGCGCGACCGCGCGGACCAGCTCGCGGCTGTCGCCTCCGGCCTGACGTCCCTGACGGCAGGTGCCTCCCGGATCTTCGAGGGGGGCGATGTCGCGCAGACGGTCGTGGAGATGGAGCGGGGATTCATGTTCCTCATGTCCATCTCGGACGGCTCGTCGCTGGCGGTCCTCGCCCACCCCGACTGCGACATCGGCCTCGTCGGCTACGAGATGGCGCTCCTGGTCGACCGCGCGGGCGCGGTCCTCACCCCCGACCTGCGAGCTGAGCTCCAAGGCAGTCTGCTGCATTGATCGGCCCCGGCACCACCCGTCTCACCACACCACCGTCCGGCCGCCACACACCCCACACCGGCCTCGTCAGACGGCTCGACTGACCGACTTGCTGTCCCGCCCGGAGGACCCATGACCCCGCCCCCCGCCTCTCATGATCCGTACGCGGAGCCGTACGAGGACGAGGGCGACCAGCCGCTGGTCCGGCCTTACGCCATGACCGGCGGCCGGACGCGGCCGCGTTACCAGCTGGCCATCGAGGCACTGATCAGCACGACCGCCGATCCCGCGGCGCTCATGGGGCTGCTCCCGGAGCACCAGCGCATCTGCCACCTGTGCCGTGAGGTGAAGTCGGTCGCCGAGGTCTCGGCCCTGCTCAACATGCCGCTGGGTGTGGCACGGATCCTGGTCGCGGACCTCGCGGAGGCCGGGCTCGTCGCCATCCACCAGCCGGGCGGCGACGACGCCACCGGTGCGCCCGACGTGACACTGCTCGAAAGGGTGCTCAGTGGACTTCGCAAGCTCTGACGCGGGTCGTTCCACCACCTCCGCGAAGATCGTGGTGGCGGGCGGCTTCGGCGTGGGCAAGACCACGTTCGTCGGCGCCGTCTCGGAGATCAACCCGCTGCGCACGGAGGCCGTGATGACCTCCGCCAGCGCGGGCATCGACGACCTCACGCACACCGGGGACAAGACCACCACCACGGTGGCCATGGACTTCGGCCGCATCACCCTGGACCAGGACCTGATCCTGTACCTCTTCGGTACGCCGGGCCAGGACCGCTTCTGGTTCATGTGGGACGATCTGGTGCGCGGCGCGATCGGCGCCGTCGTACTGGTGGACACCCGCCGTCTCGCCGACTGCTTCCCCGCGGTCGACTACTTCGAGAACAGCGGTCTGCCCTTCGTCATCGCCCTCAACGGCTTCGACGGCCAGCAGCCCTACACCCCTGATGAGGTGCGGGAAGCTCTCCAGATCGGTCCGGACACCCCCATCATCACGACGGACGCCCGGCACCGGGCCGACGCGAAGAGTGCCCTGATCACGCTGGTCGAGCACGCCCTGATGGCACGGCTGAGGTAGCACCCAATTCAGAAGCGCCATACGGAAGTTGTCGTAGATGCACCGGTGCCGACTGTGTCCTTTGACACGGTCGGCCAAGGTGTTCATAACGTTTCGGCAGAGGAATCTGGTGGTACGGCCACGCGTCGCGCACATCCGGTCTCGCTGCGCGCACGATCGCCCCGCCTTTTGGCGGGGCTCGTTCTTTATGACCGTTTTATCTGGGGCTTACATCCCCCGGAATCCCCACCTCGGACTGTTTGGAAGAGCGCAGGTCGTCGTGCTGGAATGCCTGAACTGCCCAATAGTCAATGACGTACACGTCAGTCGATGGCGTACCGGGCTCTGAGAAACTGCGGCACAACGTTGGTGCCGACCGCCGAGAGGTTGTTGGTCGAGTGAGGCGAAGCAAGAACAGTCCCGAGCCGTCGGCCCGGGGCAACTTCACCCCGCCGCCGCGCACAGCGGCGCCCGCCCCCGTGCCCGGTTCGGAGCCATCGGCCGCGCCCGCCCAGAGCGGCGGCCGTCTCTCCCCGCGCAACTGGCGTGTGGCGACCAGACTCAACGCGATCCTGCTCATACCCGTGCTGGTCGGCCTCGTCATGGGCGGCTTCCAGGTGAAGAGTTCCATCGACACCTGGCAGGAGGCCGAGGACGCGGAGAACACCGCGCGTCTGGTGCGGGCCTCCCTGCTGTACGCCAACGCCCTCTACAACGAGCGCGACACCTCCGCGGCGCCCCTGCTGAAGGGCAGCGCCCAGACCTCCCAGGACAAGGCGACCGTCACCCAGGTCCGCAAGGCCACCGACGAGGCGGCCGACGCCTTCGACGCCGCGGCCCAGAACATGCCGGCCAAGCCAGGCCTGGAGCGCCGTCTGGACCTGTTCCGCAAGGCGGAGCCGAAGCTCCAGACCCTGCGCCAGGTCGCGTATACCTCCAAGCTCAAGGGCGTACAGACCGAGGAGGGCTACGTCGAGATCGCCCACCCGCTGACGGAGTTCGCCAACGAGCTGGGCCTCGGCACCGGCAACATCACCAGCTACGGCCGGACCGTGTACGCCATCGAGCTCACCAAGGCGGCCCTGTCGCTCCAGCGCTCCATCGGCATGCACATCCTGACCAAGCCGGGCCCGGACGAGGGCAACCTGGCCAGCCAGCGCATCGCCCTGTCCTCGTACGCCTACCTCGAGCGCATCGCCGTGCAGGAGTACATCGGCGGCGGCACCGAGCAGGACGCGGCCAAGCTCAGGGCGGCCGAGGCCAAGCTCAAGACCGACGGTGCCGCGATGGCCCGGGAGGCCAAGGCCAAGAACCCGGACTACGTCGCCCCGCCGTCCAACCCGACGACGATGGTCTCGGCCGTCGCGACGCTCCAGACCACGGACCCGAGCGCCCGCGCCGCCCTCGCCGAGCGGGGCATCACCGCCGAGAACTGGTGGGCTGTCAACACGCTCAAGTTCAACGCCTACGAGAAGATCGAGACGGACCTGGCCGACAAGGCCGTGAGCGAAGCCTCCGACATCGCCGACGACGCCCAGCGCGACGCCTACATCACCGGTGCCGCTGTCGTGGTCGCCCTGCTCCTCGCCTTCATCCTGGCCGGCGCGGTGGCCCGCCAGATGAGCCGCTCGATGCGCCAGCTGCGCAACGCCGCCTTCGGCATCGCCGAGCAGCGCCTGCCGATGCTGGTCGACCAGCTCTCGCGCACCGACCCCGGCCGCGTCGACACCCGTGTCCAGGCCATCCCGATCACCACCACGGACGAGATCGGCGAGGTCGCCCGCGCCTTCGACCAGGTCCACCGCGAGGCCGTCCGGCTCGCCGCCGAACAGGCCCTTCTGCGGGGCAACATCAACGCGATCTTCACCAACCTCTCGCGCCGCAACCAGTCGCTGATCGAGGGCCAGCTGACCCTGATCACCGACCTGGAGAACAACGAGGCCGACCCGGACCAGCTGGAGAACCTCTTCCGCCTGGACCACCTCGCGACCCGTATGCGCCGCAACGGCGAGAACCTCCTGGTCCTCGCCGGCGAGGAGCCCGGCCGCCGCTGGGACCAGCCGGTCCCGCTGGTCGACGTGCTGCGCGCCGCCTCCTCCGAGGTGGAGCAGTACGAGCGCATCGAGCTGTCCGGCGTCCCCGAGGCCGAGATCCACGGCCGGGCCGTGACCGACCTCGTGCACCTGCTCGCCGAGCTGCTGGAGAACGCGACGACGTTCTCGTCCCCGCAGACCAAGGTCCGCGTCACCGCGACCCGTCTCCCCGACGGCCGCGTGATGATCGAGATCCACGACAAGGGCATCGGCCTGACCGCCGAGGACTTCGCGGACATCAACCACAAGCTGGCCAACCCGCCGACCGTGGACGCCGCGATCTCGCAGCGCATGGGCCTGTTCGTGGTCGGCCGGCTGTCCGACCGGCACGGCATCCGCGTCCAGCTGCGCCCCTCGGGCGAGCAGGCCGGTACGACATCGCTGGTCATGCTGCCCGACGCGATCACCCACGGTGGCGGCGGCGAGCAGCACGTGGACCGCGACGAGTTCACCGTCTCGCAGATCATCCCGGAGCAGAACTTCGGCGGCGAGAACTTCAACCAGCAGCCCATGCGCACGGCCGCGGAGCTGGGCTTCGACGACAGCCGCTACACCGACGTCCCCGACGACATACGCGAGCTGGACCCCGTGGGCCGCTCCCTGATGCGCGAGGAGCGCCGGGCGGCCCTGGAGGCCCAGTCCCACCAGCAGCCCGCGCTGCCCGGCCAGAACTCCCAGGAGCAGGGCGAGACTCCCGGATACCCCGAGGAGTTCCACGGGCAGCAGGGCTACGACACCGGCCAGGCCTACGACACCGGCCAGACCGGCTACCCGGAGCAGCAGCCGTCCGCGTACGACCGTCAGGCGCCGTACGAGGACCAGCAGGCGTCGTACCAGGAGCAACGGCAGACGGCCTACGAGGAGCCGCAGCGGGCCGCGTACGACGAGCAGTACTACGCGCCGAACGGCGGTCTGCCGCAGAACGACACCTTCTCGCCGAACGGCGGCTACCCGGACCCCTCCTCCTATGCGGAGCCGGCCCAGGAGGAGCCCTCGGCGCAGGGTGCGGGCGCGCCCGGCAGCTTCGCCGCCTTCGAGCAGCGGCGCTACCAGGACGACTGGCCCCAGCAGGACGGTTACCAGAACGGCTACCCGAGCCAGTACCCTTCTGAGGCCCAGGAAACGGAATCTGCGCAGGCCGCTGACGCGAGTGAGCAGGACCGCGTAGGCTTCGACCGTCCGGGACAGGCCCACTCCGCCGCACCCTCGCTGACCGACGCCGGGCTTCCCCGCCGCGGGTCCACCGCGAGCGGTGCGAACGGCACGGGCGGCGCCCGGCACGCGAGCCAGGAGCCTCCGGCCTCCACCCCGGAGAGCAACGGCGACCGCGACTGGCGCTCGGCGAACGACGAGCGGTGGCAGCAGGCCTCGCAGCTCCGGAAGCCCAAGGCGGGCGGGGTCACCTCCTCCGGCCTGCCGAGGCGGGTGCCCAAGGCCAACCTGATCGAGGGTTCCGCCGAGAGCACTCCCCAGGGAGGCCCACAGGTCTCCCGTGCCCCGGAGGACGTCCGGGGCAGGCTGAGCAACCTGCGCCGCGGCGTACAGCGCGGACGCAGCGCAGGCAGTGAAACGAACGGCCAGGGCTTCGGTCCTGACAGCACCTACAACCAGGAGCGTTAGTGTGAGCCCGATGAGCCAGGCGGCACAGAACCTGAACTGGTTGATCACCAACTTCGTGGACAACACCCCGGGGGTGTCCCACACGGTGGTGGTCTCCGCCGACGGACTCCTTCTGGCGATGTCCGAAGGCTTCCCCCGCGACCGCGCCGACCAGCTCGCGGCCGTCGCCTCCGGTCTGACGTCTCTGACGGCAGGCGCCTCCCGGATCTTCGAGGGTGGAAGCGTCAATCAGACGGTTGTGGAGATGGAGCGGGGATTCCTGTTCATCATGTCCATCTCCGACGGCTCGTCGCTCGCGGTTCTCGCACATCCGGAGGCGGACATCGGCCTCATCGGATACGAGATGGCGCTGCTCGTGGACCGAGCCGGTACGGTCCTGACACCGGACCTTCGTGCGGAGCTCCAGGGGAGCCTGCTCAACTAACAGACGGACGGTGCGTTTTGGCGTCCCGTGGCCGTAAGGTTTCGGGACGCGGCTCCACAGCGATGGGTGCCAGGCACAGTCGGAGGAGGAGAAAGTGGCAACACCCCCAGGCGGTTCGTCTTCGGGTAACTGGTCGTACGGCCCTGGCCAGGGCCAGGGCGACGGTGGACAGAACCCGAACCGTTACAACTTCCCCTCCGCACCGAGCCACCGGCAGCCGTACGCGCCCCAGGGCCCCGGCCCGTCGCCGTACGACCAGCCGCCGGCCCCGCGCATCCAGCCCGTGCAGCCGCAGCGCCGCAACCCCGAGCCGGCGCCCGGCGGGGCGTCGAACACCCACAACCCGTTGGTGCGTCCGTACGCCATGACAGGTGGCCGGACCCGCCCGCGTTACCAGCTCGCCATCGAGGCGCTGGTGCACACCACTGCGCAGCCGCACCAGATGCAGGGCCAGTTGCCCGAGCATCAGCGGATTTGCAACCTCTGCCGGGAAATCAAGTCGGTCGCCGAGATCTCGGCGCTCCTCACGATCCCTCTCGGCGTGGCCAGGATCCTCGTCGCCGACTTGGCGGAGGCGGGACTGGTCGCCATCCATCAGCCCGGCGGCGACGAGAACGCCGGCGGCCAGCCAGACGTGACACTGCTCGAAAGGGTGCTCAGTGGACTTCGCAAGCTCTAGCGGAGGGCCTTCCCGCTCCACCACGTCCGCGAAGATCGTGGTGGCTGGCGGCTTCGGCGTGGGCAAGACCACGTTCGTCGGCGCCGTCTCGGAGATCAATCCGCTGCGCACAGAGGCCGTCATGACGTCCGCTTCGGCGGGCATCGACGACCTCACCCACACCGGAGACAAGACGACCACGACGGTCGCCATGGACTTCGGCCGTATCACCCTGGACCAGGACCTGATCCTGTACCTCTTCGGTACCCCCGGTCAGGACCGCTTCTGGTTCATGTGGGACGACCTGGTGCGCGGCGCCATCGGCGCGATCGTGCTGGTCGACACGAGGAGGCTCGCCGACTGCTTCCCCGCTGTCGACTACTTCGAGAACAGCGGCCTGCCGTTCGTCATCGCGCTGAACGGCTTCGACGGCCAGCAGCCGTACACGCCCGACGAAGTCAGGGAAGCCCTCCAGATCGGCCCTGACACCCCGATCATCACCACCGACGCCCGCCACCGCGCGGACGCGAAGTCGGCGCTGATCACGCTGGTGGAGCACGCGCTGATGGCACGCCTGCGGTAATCGGCACGTTCGCCTTGCGGCCCCCGTTCCTCCTGTGGGAGGAGTGGGGGCCGCAGGTGTTTCTCGG
Organism: Streptomyces azureus; assembly: GCF_001270025.1. Lineage (NCBI taxonomy): Bacteria > Bacillati > Actinomycetota > Actinomycetes > Kitasatosporales > Streptomycetaceae > Streptomyces > Streptomyces azureus. The sequence continues at coordinate 94,010 of NZ_DF968368.1, forward strand.
GAGGGGGCGCGATGAGCGCGGAGGCGGCGGCGTTACGGCTGGGCACGACCGTGGCGAAGACGGCGGCTGACATCTGGCTGGGCGGCAGGCGGCGGCATCAGGAGCGGCATCTGTCGCTGGCGGAGCTGGTGCGGGTACGCGTGCCCGGGCTGCGGCTGCAACGGAGTGTGGAGCGGCAGTTCGGGCAGATCACCGACGCCGTGTTCGACCGGCTGGAGCCGTTTCTGGAGCACGAGTTTTGGGGGCTGGACGAGTCCGGCGGGCAGGCCGCCCGCGTTGGCGGCGGTGGGGTCGAGTCTGCTGCGGAGGCTGCCGAGGTCGTTGGGGGAGCTGACCGAGAAGGCTGCCGCGCAGACGGTGCGGACGGTGGCGTTGATCGGTGGGGCGGAGGCGCTGGGGCTGTTGGCGGGGTACGCGAAGGACAGTCGGGAGGCGGTGGTCGACGCGCTCGTCGAGGCGTGGGGGTATTTCGACGCCGATGCGTATGCCGAAGAGGTTCTGGCGGGGGTGCCGCTGAAGGGCCGAAGGGTCGGGATCACACACTCGGGGCAGTGGCGGGCCGTCGGCCGCCTGCCTGCCATCGACAACCTGTGGGTCAGCCACCCCGTCACGGACCTCACCGTCCTCACGGAACTGCCCGTTGAATCAGCTCACCCTGGTCACCCTGCGCGGTGAGGTCGGCATGTCGCCGATCGGGACACAGCACTCACTGGTGGAGCCGGCTCTGAACGGCCGTGCGTCGCTGAACAACGCCGACGTCCTGGCTGGGCTCCCTGCTCTGGACACCCTCTGCATCGGATCCCTGCCGGACCTCCGCGGGCTGCTCCTGGCGCCGACACTGGAATGCCTGGTCCTGCTGAACGTCGACGCCCCCCTAGACCTCTCCCCTCTCCGGCACGACCGGATCAGATGGCTGGGGCTGATGGCCGGGGAGGCATGCCTGCCACAGGGGGTCCACGCCCTGTCCGCGCTGCCCGGGCTGCCCTGTTTCTCACGCATATCGACGTAGCCGCCTGGATGGAGGCCGGATCGTTCCCGCCGGCCGGCGTGACGTACCTGTACCTTCGCGATTGCGTCCTCCCCGACGACCCCACAGCGCTCGACTTCCCTGACGTGCACGTCGTCATCCACTAGCAACGCGCAATGGCCCCGCTCTCCCAGAGGAGAACGGGGCCGTGAGCGCGTTGAAAAACTCAGCGCCAGCTGTGCGGTGCCCTGAAGCCAGGCTCGCGCTCCAGGCGACGCCAGCCGGCCTTCACGCGGCCGCGGTGCGTCGGGGTCGGGTCTGTGGGGCGGGTGGCGGCGCGGGCCAGGAGGATCGCCGTGATGGCGGCGACTTCCTCGGGCTCGGCGTGGCCCTTCTCGACGCGGATGTCAGGGGTGTCCATGGGTGTCAGTCTCCGTGAGAGAGATGTCCTCCGTGTTACTGCGGAGGGTTGCCGTGCTTGCGGGAGGGCAGGTCGGCGTGCTTGGTCTGGAGCATCGCGAGGGACTTGATCAGCACCTCGCGGGTTTCCGCGGGGTCGATGACGTCGTCGACCAGGCCGCGCTCGGCCGCGTAGTAGGGGTGCATCAGCTCGGACTTGTACTCCTTGACCATGCGGGTCCGCATGGCCTCCGGGTCCTCGGCCTCGGCGATCTGGCGGCGGAAGATGACGTTGGCCGCACCCTCCGCGCCCATGACGGCGATCTCGTTGGTCGGCCAGGCGTAGGTGAGGTCGGCGCCGATGGACTGGCTGTCCATGACGATGTACGCACCTCCGTAGGCCTTGCGCAGGATCAGCGAGATCCTCGGCACGGTCGCGTTGCAGTAGGCGTACAGGAGCTTCGCGCCGTGGCGGATGATGCCACCGTGCTCCTGGTCGACGCCCGGGAGGAAGCCGGGGACGTCCAGAAGAGTGACGATCGGGATGTTGAAGGCGTCGCACATCTGGACGAAGCGGGCCGCCTTCTCGGAGGCCTCGATGTCCAGGACACCGGCGAGCACCTGGGGCTGGTTGGCGACGATGCCGACGACCTGCCCGTCCATCCGGCCCAGCGCGCAGATGATGTTCCGCGCCCAGCGCTCGTGGACCTCGAGGCAGTCGCCGTCGTCGACGATCTCCTCGATGACCTTGGCCATGTCGTACGGCCGGTTGCCGTCCGCCGGGACCAGGTCCAGGAGGACGTCCGAGCGGCGGTCCACCGCGTCCCCGGACTCTGCGCGCGGCGGGTTCTCGCGGTTGTTCTGCGGCAGGAGGGACAGGAGGTAGCGCACCTCGGCGATGCACGTCTCCTCGTCGTCGTAGGCGAAGTGGCAGACGCCGGAGGTCTCGGCGTGCACGTCCGCGCCACCCAGGCCGTTCTGGGTGATCTCCTCGCCGGTGACGGCCTTGACCACGTCCGGGCCGGTGATGAACATCTGCGAGGTCTCGCGGACCATGAAGACGAAGTCCGTGAGGGCCGGGCTGTAGGCCGCGCCGCCCGCGCACGGGCCGAGCATCACCGAGATCTGCGGGATGACCCCGCTCGCCCTGGTGTTGCGCTGGAAGATGCCGCCGTAGCCCGCGAGCGCCGAGACGCCCTCCTGGATGCGGGCGCCGGCGCCGTCGTTCAGCGACACCAGCGGGGCACCGGCCGCGATGGCCATGTCCATGATCTTGTGGATCTTCGTGGCGTGGGCCTCGCCCAGCGCGCCGCCGAAGATGCGGAAGTCATGGGCGTAGACGAAGACCGTCCGGCCCTCCACCGTGCCCCAGCCGGTGATCACACCGTCGGTGTACGGCTTCTTGGCCTCCAGGCCGAAGCCGGTGGCCCGGTGCCGGCGCAGCTGCTCGACCTCGCGGAAGGAATCCGGATCGAGGAGAAGTTCGATGCGCTCGCGCGCGGTCAGCTTGCCCTTGGCGTGCTGCGCCTTGGTCGCCTTCTCGCTCGGTCCGGCCACCGCCTGCGCACGGATCTCGTGCAGTTCGGCCACGCGTCCGCGCGCGTCGGTCGGCTCACCCGGCGCCTCATCCAAAACGGTCATGTAGTGACCTTACGAAGCCGACCAAGGATTACGGGCCGTCGACTCCTCACAGTCTCCGGCGTGTTTTCCTGGTACCCCTGAACAGAACCATGGCAGGGTGCAGCCCTTCTGACTGCTCAGGGGGCGTTTGGCTTGTAGGGGTCGGACAAAGCCGTCAACCGAGAGTCATCTCACATACGTGGGTGGCGCATGCCTCCCCTGGAGTGACGCGCAGGCGCAGCCGACGGCCTGTGGAGAGTACTTCGACCGTCTCGTCGGCGTGGCCGACCCGGCGGACCGGGCGGTTCCAGGTGATGTCCAGTGGTTCACCCGTGCGGGGCGGTTCGCTCAGGCAGAGGGTGGCGGTACGGCCCCGGCGGACGGTCAGCACGCTCGCGCCGGCGGAGGCGGTGAGCGGACCCGCCGTGCCGGCCTGCCAGAAGTTCGCGGCCGTGAGGCCGAGGGAGGGCACGGTGACCGCCTGACGGCCGGCGTCGTTGGCGAGGACCGACATCCAGTCGCGGTCGGCGGCCCGGCGCGCGACCGCGCGGCGGGACGCGCCGGGCATGAGGACGTAGGCGTAGGTGGCGTCCTTCGGGTCGGTGCCGTGGTCGAGCCAGAGGGTCTGCCAGCGGCGGGTACGCCGCTCGGGTGTGCTGCCGGTGTTGATGTCGGACCAGGCGCCGGTGCGGTCCTCGCGCAGCTCCTTCGGCTCGCCGTCGAGCAGCACCCAGCCGCCGTGGTTCTCCAGATGGGCCCAGCCCGGGCCCTGTACGAAGGTCTGAGTGCCGGACGCGCCGAGGTTGCGGTTGTCGACGATCGTCTCCACCGGGACGCCGTCGGCGCAGCTGATCCCGGCGCCCAGGCAGATCACCGCGTCCGCGACGCAGAACCAGGACTTGCGGGCCTGGAGGGTGGAGCCGAGGCCCCTGAGGTGCTGGCCGAGCGCGGCGTACTCGCCGTCGGTGGTGCCGCCGACCCAGCGCGCGTCCGGGCGGGCCGTGCCCCACTCGCCGCCTTCCCGGTCGGCGAGGCGCTTGGTGGAGACGGTGGTGCCGGGCAGGCGGTACCAGTCGACGGTCGGCCAGAACCAGTCGGTGTACTGATCGCTCGCGCCTGACCACCAGCTCACCATGCCGGCGCCGGTGTGCCAGCCGCGTGGGTTCTCGCCGTTGCCGCACTCGTAGTGGGCGATGCGGTCGCTGGCCATGGCGATGTTCGCGGTGAAGCCGGGGCGGCGGTGGACGGCGCGGTCCATGGCGGCGAAGAGGCGGTGGCCGGTCGGCTCGGGTGCGGCCGGGAGGGGCGAGGCCGCGATCGCGTGCAGCCGGGCCAGGTCGGCCACGCCGAACTGGCGTGCCGTCAGGATCGGGGTGACCGTGTCCCGTTCGATCCAGCCCTTGACACGGGCGTGCCAGCGGTCGCGTTCCGCCGGCCTCGCGCCGGCCGCGAGGAGCGCGATGGCGGCGATGAGCTGCTGGCCGTGGAAGTGGTCGCTGCGCATGACCTCACGGTCGTCGGCGGTGAGGTGACCGCGGCTGATGGCCCGGCCGTTGACGCTGTCCATGACCAGGCCGTCGTGGATGAGCGGTGCGTAGGCGTGCTCGACGCTGTCGAGGATGATCTGCCGGTTCGGGTCGGTGACCTCCCAGTCGGATCCGGCGAGCAGGGCGAAGAGGCGGCCGAGGCCGTCGAGCATGACCTGACCGTACGTGCCCGAATAGGCGACCCAGGTGTGCTGGACGAAGGAGCCGTCGGCGTAGAGGCCGTCGCCCCGGGTGACGTACGGGAAGACCGGGGAGAGCGCGTCGCGGGCGAGGGCGATCTTGTCCGGGGCGCGGCCGAGGATGCCGCGCAGGGCGACGGAGCGGCACAGGTCGACGCGGTTGGCTCCGGTGGACGTGCCGGAGTAGTCGCCGAGGGCCGAGTCGGGGACGAAGTGGTCGACGGCGGCGCAGGCCGCGTTGACGCGGGTGCCGCCCAGCTGCTCGTACAGGGCGGCCGTGATGTCGGTGAGCAGGCGCGGGCTGCCGATCTGCCATTCCCACCAGTTGCCGTAGCGGGTGGTGGCGGGGTGGTAGACGGTGGCGGAGAGGTGGTCGAGGCCGCGCAGGATGCCGGCGAGGAGGTCCGGGTCGGCGGTCGAGCCGGTGCCCTGCTGAACGTAGGCCTGGGTCATGGTCCACAGGCGTCTGTAGCTCATGGTGATGCCGGCCGGCGGGTCGAAGGGGTGGCCGGGCCAGAGGGAGTCCGCCGCCGGGGCCATGGTGGCGTGCAGACCGCGGGCGAGTTCGCCGGTCTCCGCGAGGCGGGAGGCGTACGGCTGCGCGGCCGGGTCGTAGCCGGTGCCGAGGGCGATGCCGAGCCAGCGACGGCGGAGGGTCTCGTACGGGTCGGTGCCGGCGTCCGGAGCGTCGGCGCCGCGGGGCGTGGGCGTGGCGCCGCCGGTCGCCGCCAGGGCCGCGGCCGCGAGCAGCAGGGCGCGGCGGCCAGGGTGCGGCAGGGCGGCGGCCTGAGCCGTACGGCGGGAGAAGACGCGACGCCGGGGAGTCATGCCCATGCCCTACCACGGGGAGGCGGTCACCTGAACGGAGGATCCGGCCGAAGTGACCGGAACGGCGGAACCTGCCCCGGGTGCGAGGCCGGAGCAGCCGAAGCGGTGGCACAGGGCACGGAGTGTGCGGCCCCGGTCAGCCGAAGCGGTTCAGCAGGCGTCTGAACACCCTCGGCGCCAGACCGCGGAGGCGGTCCGGGAGGGCCAGCCAGGCGGGGACGTAGACCAGGTCGCGCTCCTCGCGTACGGCCTCCCAGACGGCGCCGGCGACGCTGCCGGGCGAGATCTTCCGGGGGTGGGACCGGTCGTAGGGCCTGCCGCGGCGGGCGAAGAAGGCCGTGTCGACGGGCCCGGCCACGACGAGGGTCACGCCCACGCCCGTGCCGCGCAGTTCCTGGCGCAGTGCCTCGGAGAAGGCGGCCAGAGCGGCCTTGGCGGCCGAGTACACCGCTTCCTCGCGTACGCCCACGCAGCCCGCGATCGAGCCGAGCAGCACCACCCGGCCCCGCCCGGCCGCGATCATGGAGGGCAGCACCTCGCGCACGAGGTGGAGCGTGGCGTTGAGGTCCAGGGCCAGCACCCGGTCGATGTCGGTGTGCGGCATGGTGGCGAACGGGCCCGCCCAGCCGATGCCCGCCCCGGCGACCAGGACGTCGACCCGGCCGGTCGTGTGCAGCGCGGACCGGGCCAGCAGGCGCGGACCGTCGGGGGCGGCGAGGTCGGCGGGCAGCACGACGGCCGAGGTGCCGGACGCCGTCTGCTCCAGGCGGTTCCGGTCGCGCCCGGTGAGGAGCAACTGCCAGCCGTCCATGGCGAAACGCCGTGCCGTGGCCGCCCCGATGCCCGAGGAGGCCCCGGTGACGAGGGCCACGCGCCGGTCCAGGCGCCGCGGCGGCCCGTGCTCGCGCGCCGGGTAGGGGGCCGCAGGACGGCGTGGGGCGGGGCCCGCCGGTGGGTCGTAGGCCGAGCCGGAGCCGGTGAGTGTCATCGGTCGGTCTCCCTGCGCTGTACGTCCGCCGTGGTCTCGGCTGTCTCGGTGAGGGTTCCTGGGAGCGGAACGCCGTCTGTCTCGGTGAGGGTCCCTGGGAACGGAACGCCGTCTGTCTCCATGCCGGTCCCTTGAAACGGAACCTCGTCTTCCAGGACACCGCCACCGCGGGGTCCCGCGCCAGTGCTGAGGCCGCTCCGGCGGGCCGGGCTCACCCGGTCCGGCGTGCGCCGTGCCGTGGGCGGTCTGCGGGCCGGGCCCCCGCGCACGGGATGCGACAGAACCACCCCTGCGTGCCGCCGGGTGCCGCCAGGCGGCGGTATGGGCGCCACACGGACCGGCCGCGCCGGGTTACGTAGGGGGCACCCGTGTCCGGTACGGCTCCCCGTGGCGAGGTGACCATGCGTGTGCTGCTCGTCCATCCCAGCGCCCTGATGTACTCGGAGATCTTCCTGCGGCTGGAGCCCCTGGGCCTCGAAAGAGTGGCGGGCGCGGCCCGCGAGGCCGGTCACGAGGTGCGGGTCGTGGACCTTCAGGTGCTGAGCCGCGAGACGCTGCGCGGCGAGGTGCGGTCCTTCCGGCCGGAGGCGCTCGGCATCTCGCTGAACTACCTGGCGAACATCCCGGAGGCGATCGAACTGGCCGCCGAGGTGAAGCGGGCGGTGCCGGACTGCTTCGTGTTCCTGGGCGGGCACAGCGTCTCCTTCGTCGCCGAGGACGTGCTGGAGCAGGCCGAGGGGGCGGTGGACGCGGTGGTGCGCGGCGAGGGCGAACCCGCGATCGCGCCGCTGCTGGAGGCGGTCCGCGACGGGGGCGTGGCGGGCGTGCCCGGCATCGTCACGGCCGCCGGCCGGGGTCCCGCGCCGCTGATGCTGCACGGCATCGACACGCCGCTGCCCGCGCGGGACCTGATGCGCGCCCGCCGACGGTACTTCATCGGCGAGCTCGACCCGTGCGCCTCCATCGAGTTCACGCGCGGCTGTCCGTGGGACTGCTCGTTCTGCTCGGCGTGGACGTTCTACGGCCGCAGCTACCGCAAGGCCGCGCCCGAGGCGGCGGCCGAGGACCTGGCGAACATCCGGGAGCCGAACGTCTTCATCGTCGACGACGTGGCCTTCATCCGGCCCGAACACGGGGACGCCATCGCCGCGGAGGTCGAGCGGCGCGGCATCCGCAAGCGCTACTACCTGGAGACCCGCAGCGACGTCCTGCTGCGCCACCCCGAGGTCTTCGAGCGGTGGGCCCGGCTGGGGCTGAAGTACATGTTCCTGGGGATGGAGGCCATCGACGCGGAGGGCCTGGACCTGTACCGCAAGCGGGTCAGCCCCGACGAGAACGTCCGCGCTCTGGAGACGGCCCGGCGCCTCGGCATCAAGGTCGCCGTCAACCTGATCGTGGATCCGTCCTGGGACGAGGAACGCTTCCGGGTGGTACGGGAGTTCGCGCTGGCGGTGCCGGAGATCGTGCACTTCACGGTGATGACACCGTATCCGGGTACGGAGATCTGGCACACCGAGTCGCGGCGCCTGACCACCCGTGACTACCGCCTCTTCGACATCCAGCACGCCGTCGTGCCCACCACGCTCCCCCTGGAGCGCTTCTACGAGGAACTGGTGCGCACCCAGGCCGTCATCAACCGCAAGCACCTGGGCCTGCGCACCGCCGTGGGCGCGGCCCGGGTCCTGACCCGGAACCTGCTGCACGGCCAGACGAACTTCGCCCGCATGCTGTGGAAGTTCAACCAGGTCTACAACCCGCGCCGGCAGTTCGCCGACCACGGCCGGCCGGTGCGCTTCGAACTGCCCCTGCCACAGCACCTCGACGTCGGCGACCGGCGGGCGCTGTACATCCACACCCGGGGCGCGCCGTCCCGGCGGACGACCGACTGACTCCCCGCGCCCGGCATGCCGATCGCGGTCCTGGCCTCCCTCGCCGCCGGCGTCTGCTTCGCCGTGGCCGGAGTGCTCCAGCAGTGGGCCGCGGGCGGGCGCCCGGACGCGGAGGCGCTGTCACCGCGCCTGCTGGCCCATCTGGCGCGTGACCGGGTGTGGCTGGGCGGCATCGCACTCGCCGTGCTCGCCTACGGCTTCCAGTCGCTGGCGCTGGCGTACGGGCCGCTCAGCCTGGTGCAGCCGCTGATCGTCGCCGAGCTGGTCTTCGCCGTACCGCTGTCGGCGCGGCTGCACCGGATGCGGCTGGGGTTGCGCGAGTGGTTCGGCACGCTCGCGGTGGCGGCCGGGCTGGTGCTGGCCCTGGCCTCGGCCCGGCCGCACGGCGGCCGGCCGGACGCGGCGGACCTGCTGTCCTGGCTGCTGGTGCTCGGCGCGACGGCTGCGCTGGTGTGCTGCGCGCTGGCGACCGCACGGCTGCTGTCCGGCCCCTGGCGGGCCTCGGCGACGGCCCTGGCCGCCGGGGCGGTGATGGGCACCCAGTCCGTCCTCCTCGCGGCGACGGTGGACCGCCTGCGCCACGGCCTGCTCGCGGCGCTCTCGGCCTGGCAGACCTACGCCCTGATCCTCGCCAGCATCGGCGGCCTGCTCCTCATCCAGAGCGCCTTCCAGCAGGGCCCGCTCGCGGCGAGCATGACGGTCCTGGACGCGACGGAGCCGGTGGTCGCCGTGACGGTGGGCACGGCGGTCTTCGGCGAGACGATCCACGCGGGGTGGCCGGTGTCAGTCGTGACGGTGGCGGGGCTGGTGCTGGTGGGGGCGGGGATCGCGAGCCTGGACTCGTCGCCGGTGATCGCGGCGTTGCGGGGGCGGGGGGCTGGGGAGGGGCGGTGAGGTACGGGCGGCACCGTTGCCGACGGCTGTGGGCCGCCCGAGCTGCGGGCAGTCGTGCCGCGGGGGCGGCACGGGTGGGCGCAGCGGCACCCCGCTCCGCCGGGCTGCCCCCCCCCGGCCCCGACACCAACTCCGCGCAGTGGGCTTGCCAGGCTGAGGCACGGCCAAGGCGGCCTGGGCCTGGGGTCGTCCAGACGGTTGGGGACCTGGCCGGAGCCGCGTCGCCCCCGGTCCCTCACGCCGCCCGCGTGTCCTCCGTCCGTCGGGGGCGTACGCCCGGAAGCCAGGCGGGGAGGAGGTCCTCCGTCAGGACGCGGTCCCAGGTGGGGTGGGTGTCGCGGGCCGTGGTGATCGCGTGGTGGCGTACCGCCGAGAGCAGGTGGGGGCACTCGAGAAGCGTTCCGAGGGTGTCCGCCCACTCCCCCGGGTCGTCGTGGCGTACGACGATGCCGTCGCGGCCCGGCGCGGTCAGCCACTGTGTGGTGCGCGCGCCCTCGGGCAGGACGACCGCCAGGCCGCTGGCCATCGCCTCGGCGACGACGTTGCCGCAGGTCTCCGTGCGGGAGGGGAACGCGAAGACGTCGCAGCCGGCGTATACCCGGGCCAGCCGCTCCTGCGGGAGGGGGCCGAGGAGGCTGACGTCGGCGCCGAGGGCGTTCCGGACGGGCCCGGCCTCCGCGCCGGAGCCGGCCATGACGAGGTGCACGGCCCGGCCGCGCTCGCGCAGCAGCCGCACGCTCTCGGTCAGCAGTGGCACGCCCTTGGTCGCATCCAGCCGTCCCGCGAACAGCACCAGCGGACGGCCGGCCGGGACGCCGTACTCGCGGCCGAGCCGGGCGCGAGCGCCGGGGTCGGGGCGGAAGCGCTGGTGGTCGACGCCGCGGCGCAGCAGGCCGACCCGGTGCGGTCCGAGGACGCGGGCGAGTTCGGCCCGCTCGGCGGGGGTCGGTACCAGCACGCGTTCGCAGCCGTCGAGGAGCCGGTCCCGCCGCCGGCGCAGCCGGCTCTCGGCCAGGTCCGCGAGGAACTCGCCCGGCGCCGGGTGGTCGCCGGGCAGCCACCGGCCGGCCAGGCAGCGGGCGTAGACCGAGGCCAGCAGCGGGACGTCGGTGTGCACGGAGGCGAGCAGCCGGGGTGCCGGGCCGGCTCTGCGGGCGAGGCGGACGGCGGTGGTGGCGTAGGCGAAGCAGTGGGTGAGGTGCCAGACGTCGTGCCGCGGGAGCAGGGCCGCGAGCCGGGGGTGGTACGGGGCGAGATCGGTGACGTCCTCCGCGCCGTCGGCCGAGGTCAGGGCGGCCGTTCCGAGCACCGGGCGGAGCGTGACGACGCGCACGCGCGGCGAGAGGACGTCGACCCGCTCGCGCTCGCCGAGGAAGTAGACGGTCAGGTCGAGGCCCGGCCGGACGCCGTCGGGCAGTTGTTCCGGGAGGCGGGCGGCGCTCTCCGCGAAACGCTCCCAGCACTTCACATGGCCGCCCGAGGTGCTGCTCCGCAGCAGCTCGACCAGGACCGCGACCGAGGTCATGATCACCGGGTACCACTCGCGCCGCGGGCCCAATCGTGACACGCCCGCCAATAATGTTGAACGTTGAACCGGAATAGGTCTACGGTGGGTCGCGTTACATAGTTCAACGTTCAACATTCATCGCAGGAGGCGTACCCCCATGAGCATCTTCAGCCGCAAGGACACCGAGACCGCCGGCACCGACGCCGCGCGGCCGGACCTGGCCGCTCTGACCGGCGACTACACGATCGACCCCGCGCACTCGACGCTCGGCTTCGTCGCCCGGCACGCCATGGTCACCAACGTCAAGGGCAGCTTCCAGGACTTCACCGGCACGCTCCACCTCGACGGCACCGACCCCTCCCTGTCCACGGCCTCCCTGGATGTCGTGATGGACAGCATCGAGACGGGCAACGCCGACCGCGACGGCCACCTCAAGAGCTCGGACTTCTTCAAGGCGGACGAGTTCCCGACCATGACGTTCCGCTCCACGAAGGCGGAGTCCCTCGGTGGCGACGACTACCGCATCACCGGCGACCTGACGATCCTCGGCACGACCCGCCCCCTGACCATCGACCTCGAGTTCAACGGCGCCGCGAAGGACCCCTTCGGCAACGAGCGCGTCGGCTTCGAGGGCAAGGCGGAGATCCTGCGCTCCGAGTGGGGTCTGACCTGGAACGCCGCCCTCGAGACCGGCGGCGTCCTGGTCTCCGACAAGATCAAGCTCAACTTCGACATCTCGGCGATCAGGAACGCGTGAGCCCGCGCGGCCGGCCCGGCGGCGTACCGCCGGGCCGGTCTGGCCGAATCGCACCCCTTGTGGAAGGACCGGCGGCGTTCTCATAATCCAGCAGCAGAATTTTGACCAGTCCATGCCAGCACATGGACGTTTCTTTTTGCCCAGCTGCTGTCATGAGCCCGTCAATTTGATGCTTCGGTTGCACCTCCCCAGTCAACCCCCCACGGAAGGCATCACGTTGAAGAGATTCCTCACGGCCCTGAAGAGATGCGCGGCCCTCGGGGCCGCCGCGCTCGCGATCGCCAGCCTTCAGCCCGTCTCCGCCGCGCAGGCCGCCCCGTCGCCCGTCGTCGGCGGGACGCGGGCCGCGCAGGGCGAGTTCCCGTTCATGGTCCGGCTCTCCATGGGCTGCGGCGGCGCGCTCTACACCCAGCAGATCGTGCTCACGGCCGCGCACTGCGTGGGCCGCTCCGGCAACAACACGAGCATCACCGCCACGGCCGGGGTCGTCGACCTCCAGTCGACCAGCGGCCGCGTCCAGGTCCGCTCCACCAAGGTGCTCCGCGCCCCCGGCTACAACGGCACCGGCAAGGACTGGGCGCTCATCAAGCTCGCCCAGCCCATCAACCTGCCGACCCTGAAGATCGCCACCACCGCGGAGTACAACACCGGCGACTTCACCGTCGCGGGCTGGGGCGCGAACCGCGAGGGCGGTTCCCAGCAGCGCTACCTGCTGAAGGCGACCGTGCCGTTCGTCGGCGACGCCGCCTGCAAGGCCTACGGCGGCCTGTACAGCGGCCTCGTCGCGAACGAGGAGATCTGCGCCGGGTTCGACGCGGGCGGTGTCGACACCTGCCAGGGCGACTCCGGCGGCCCCATGTTCCGCAAGGACAACGCCGGCGCCTGGATCCAGGTCGGCATCGTCAGCTGGGGTGAGGGCTGCGCCCGGCCCGAGGCCCCCGGCGTCTACACGGAGGTCTCGACGTTCGCCTCCGCCATCGCCTCGGCGGCGTCGACACTCTGACCCGCCCCACAGCTTGCGGGCCCGGCGCCGTACGGTGCCGGGCCCTTCCCCCGTCCTACCGGGCCTTCCGGCCGGACTCCAGCTTCGCGACCGCCGCCGCCACCTGCGCCGCCCGGCTCCGCGGGGTCCGGGCGCGGAGCACGCCGAGCATCGCCATGTACCTGTCGGTCCGTCCCAGCGCCTCGAAGGCCGCCGCGGCCCGCGGGCTCCGCTCCAGTGCCGCCGCGAGGGCCTCCGGGACCTCGGCCTCCTGCTGGGACGCGTACGCCGCCTCCCACCGTCCGTCCGCCCGCGCGGCCGCCACCTCCGCGAGCCCGCCGGGCCGCATCCGCCCGGCGGCGGTCAGTTCCTCGACCCGCCGGACGTTGACCATGGACCAGAGGCTGCCCGGGCGCCGCGGGGTGATCCTCTGGAGGTAGTACGACTCGTCGAGTCCCTTGCGCTGCCCGGTGATCCACCCGTGGCACAGCGCCACGTCGTTGACGTCGGCGGAACTGACGGAAGAGATGCCCGAACCCTTCTTGGCGACCTTGACCCAGAGGCCGGGGTGCGGAGCGGGGTGTGCGGTCAGCCAGGAGTCCAGGTCGGCCACGGTCGCGAAGGGGAGAGGGTCTCCGGAGGCGGTCATGACACCACCGTAGGGAGCGAGTAGGCCAGATGCTGTCCGCTATGCGAGCAGCGCGCGTGCCTGTTCGCGGGCGTGGGCGACGGCGTCCGGGAAGATGCCCAGGCCGTGCGCGACGAGCGCGCCCTCGTGCAGCAGCATCAGCGCCCGGGCCAGGGCGTCGGCTCCCTCCGGGGCGATGTCCGAGGCGAGGCGGGTGAACAGGGCGAGCATCCACTGCTTCTGCCCGGTGATGATCCGGTGGGCCGGGTGAGCCGGGTCGCTGATCTCCGCGTGCGCGTTGACCATGCTGCATCCCTTGGGACTGTGTTGCGCCGACCAGGCGCGCGTGGCGTCGAAGACCGCCAGGACGCGCTCCCTCGGCTCCGGCCCGGCCGCGTCGAGGCGTTCGGCGAGGAAGGCCCGCCAGCGCTCGTCGCGGTCCGCAAGGTACTCCACGACGATCTGCTCCTTGGAGCCGAAGCGGTCGTAGAGGGTCTTCTTCGTCACCCCGGCCTCGGCGGCGATGAGGTCGACTCCGACGGCGTGGATGCCGCGCTCGTAGAACAGCCGGGCGGCCGCTTCCAGGACGCGGCGGGCGGCGGGCGTCATCGTGATCCGGCGCGGGCTGGCGGTGGTACCCATGACACCCGAGTATACCGATCTGTATAGTGGCTCGGGAACAGGTATACCGATCTGTCTACTGGTTGTGATGTCCGTGAACATCCTGCTCTCCGTCGCCTTCGTCCTGTGCTGGAGCTCCGGGTTCATCGGGGCCAAGCTCGGTGCGGGCAACGCGTCCGCGATCACGGTCCTGATGTGGCGGTTCCTGCCGCTGGCCGTCGTCCTCGTGGCCGTCGCCGTCGTCATGCGCGAGGCCTGGCGAGGGCTCACCGCCCGGGACGTGACCCGGCAGGCCGTCATCGGCGTGCTGTCGCAGAGCGGCTACCTGCTCAGCGTCTACTACGCCATCCAGCTCGGTGTCTCCAGCGGCACGACGGCCCTGATCGACGGGGTCCAGCCCCTCGTCGCCGGGGCCCTCGCGGGGCCGCTGCTGGGGCAGTACGTCTCGGGCCGGCAGTGGATCGGCCTCGGTCTGGGGCTGAGCGGCGTCGCCGTGGTCACCCTGGCCGACGCCGCGGCCGGGACCGGCGTGGCCTGGTGGGCGTACGCCGTCCCGCTGCTCGGCATGCTGTCCCTGGTCGCGGCCACGTTCCTGGAGAGCCGGTCCCGCTCGCGGGTCGCCCCCTCGGTGTCGCTGACCGTCCACTGCGCCACCAGCGCCGTCCTCTTCTCCGCGCTGGCCCTGAGCACCGGAGCCGCCGCGCCGCCCGCCGAGGGCGGGTTCTGGATGGCCGTCGCGTGGCTCGTGGGTCTATCCACGTTCGGCGGGTACGGGCTGTACTGGCTCATCCTGAAGCGCTCCGGGGTGACGAAGGTGAACACGCTGATGTTCCTCATGGCCCCGGTCACGGCCGTCTGGGGCGCGCTGATGTTCGGTGAGCCGTTCGGCGTGCAGACCGCTCTCGGCCTGGCCGTCTGCCTCGTGGCCGTGGTCGTCGTCCACCGCGGCGGCGGCCGGAAGGACAAGGCTGGGACCGCCGCCCGGAGCGAGCCGGAGGAAAACCGGTGGACCCGGTCACCCGGGCCCGCCTAACGTCTCCCGCATGTCCAGCCCCGAGGCGTCCAGAGTGCGGCCACCGGCTCTCCGGTGGCTGCTCGTGTTGCCGGGCCGCTGAAGCCCGTTCGCTCCGCTGCCGGAAGCCGTCCGACCTGTCGTGTCCGACGTCTGCTTCAGGGTGCGGAGTTTCTTCATGCCGTTCGCTCTTCTTCTGCTGGGCCTTGCCGTGTTCGCGCAGGGAACGTCCGAGTTCATGCTGTCCGGTCTCGTGCCGCACATCGCGCGGGATCTGGGGGTGTCCGTTCCCGCGGCGGGGGCGCTGACCTCCGCCTTCGCGGTGGGGATGGCCGTAGGAGCGCCGCTGGTGGCGGGGCTCGCCAGGCGCTGGCCGCGGCGGGGTGCGCTGCTGGCGTTCCTCGTCGTGTTTCTCGCCGTCCATGTCGTCGGTGCTCTCACCGGCAGTTTCGAGGTACTGCTCGCCACCCGGGTCGTGGGGGCGCTCGCCAACGCCGGGTTCCTCGCCGTCGCCCTCGTGGCCGCCGTGGGCATGGTCCCGGCGGAGGCGAAGGGACGGGCGACGTCCATGCTGCTGGGCGGCGTGACGCTGGCATGCGTGGCCGGGGTGCCCGCCGGGGCCGTGCTGGGCGGACTGTGGGGCTGGCGTGCGGCGTTCTGGGCCGTGGCGCTGCTGTCGCTGCCCGCGCTGGCGGCGGTGGCGAGGTCGGTGCCGGGCGGTACGGCCGGGGGTGCGCCGCCCGCGCTGCGCGGTGAACTCCGGTCGCTGCGCAGCCCTCGGCTGGTCGTCACGCTGCTGCTGGGCGCCCTCGTGAACGGCGCGACGTTCTGCACCTTCACCTATCTCGCGCCGCTGGTCACCGAGGTGACGGGGCTGGGCAGCGCCTGGATTCCCGGTGTGCTCGCGCTGTTCGGGGCCGGGGCGTTCGCGGGGGTGACCGCCGCGGGACGGTTCGCCGACCGGCGCCCCGTGCCGGTCCTGGCCGGCGGGGGCGTCGCCGTGTGCCTGGGCTGGTGCCTCCTGGCACTCGGGGCCGGGCACCCGGTCCTGGCACTGGGGCTCGTCTTCGCCCAGGGGGCGCTGTCCTTCGGCGTCGGCTCCACGCTCATCTCGCAGGTGCTGTACGCGGCACCGGGCGCGCCCACGTTGGCCGGGGGTTTCGCCACGGCCGCTTTCAACGTGGGTGCCGCGCTGGGACCTTGGGCCGGTGGTCTCGTGATCGGCGCGGGGTTCGGGTACCGGTCGCCGGTGTGGGTCAGCGCGGGGCTGGTCGCGCTGGCGGGCGTGGTGGCCGGGGTCGTGTGGCGGCAGCGGGAGCGGGTGCTGGGCCGGGAGGTGGCCGCTGCCGCGGACTAAGGGCAACGATCGGATCAGGGCAACGATCGGGACTGGGCACGGCCACCACGCTCGGCCTGTCGCGCGGAGGGCGGGCCCGGCCCCGCCGGTCGTGAGCCTTCCGGCGGGGCCGGTCGCCACTCCCGTCAGAACCCGCCCCCGAAGTCCCCTCCCCCGCCGAAGTCGCCGCCGCCGAAACCACCGTCACCGAAGCCGCCCCCGTAGTCGCCGGTGTCGAAGTCCGCGCCGGAGACGTCGCCGCCCTCGTAGCCGCCGAAGTCGCCGTAGCCGGAGCCGTAGTCGGCCCCGTAGGCGGGGGCGGCCATCATGCTGCCGAGCATGGTGCCGATGAGGAGGCCGGGCAGGATGCCGCCGCCGAAGTAGCCGCCGGCCCAGGGGCCGTACGCCGGGCCGGCCTCCCAGTACGGGCGGCGGCCGTACTCGGTGTCGACCTCGCGGATCACCGGGTCGCGGCCCTCGGCGAGCCGGGTCCGGTCGGCCGCGCAGACGGGGACGTCGCGCGTGGCGCCGCCCGGCGGCGTCCAGCTCGCGTCGGCGACCGAGGGGCCGTGGCGGGGGTCGAAGAAGCAGGGCGGGCGGCGTTCCGGCAGCGGGCTGCCCTCGCGGCGGGCCGCGAGTCGCGCCAGGGCGAACCGGCCGTCCTCCACGGCCTGGGTGACGGCCCGCACGTCCTCCGGTTTCGTCGCTGCGGCCATCAGGGACTTCGCCTGTTCGTAGGAGTCCAGGGCGCGTTCGTAGTCGGCGCGCATCGCGTCGTCGGCGCCGGGTTCGCCGGGGTGGAAGTCGAGGCGGTCGAGCTCCTCGCCGAAGGCGGTGATGTCCTCGTCGACCACCACGCGCAGCTTCTCCAGCGCGGCCCGCTGCTCCTCCTCGTGGCGGCGGCGGTTGCGGCGGGCCAGCGCGTAGGCACCCGCGCCGCCGGCCGCGATCAGCGCGCCGACCGTGACCAGGCCGCCGACCGGCACGTCGGTGCCGGAGCCGTCGCTCCAGCTGCTGGGGGCCGAGCCGCCCACGTTGCGCAGGGCGTCGTCGACGAAGTCGTTCAGCTGGGCCTTGACGTCGCCCGCGTCACGCACGGCCGTGACCAGGTTGGACACCGCCTGGCGGCTCATCACCGAGCTGTCGGCACGGGCGTCGAACTCGTCGCCGAGACGGATTCCGTACAGGCCGGTGACGCCGGTCTCGGTGCGGAGGTTCCGGAAGAGGTCCTGCGTGGGGAAGTCGGCCGGGAGCACGGCCACGAAGACGGGCTTGTCCGCGTCCTTGATCTTGTCGGCGAGCGCCTCGGCGTCCGACTCGGCCAGCTGGCCGGAGGCGGCCGGATCGACGTAGACCGGGTTCTCGCGCAGTTCCTCGGCGACCTTCGAGAGGTCGGTGGCCGCGTGCGCACCGGGCGCACCGACCATGAGCGCCGCCAGTACGGCGACGACCGGCACGATCAGCAGACGTACGAGGGTACGCACCAGTGCGGCCTTCATATGTTCGAAGCTACCCGAATCGACACAGAACCGACACCGAAAGGGATATCGGTCGGAGCACGGATTTCGGGATGCCGGTGCGCGGAAGGCAGGGAAAGCAGGGAAGGTGCGGACGGAACGGATCGGCTGAGGCGACGGCGCGGAAGGCGCCGTCGCCGCCCGCCTACTCGGCCGGGGTCACTCCCGCCCGCAGAAGCCCGTACGTGTACGCGTCCTCCAGGGCCTGCCAGCTTGCGGCGATGACGTTGTCGGCGACGCCCACCGTCGACCATTCGCCCGTGCCGTCGGACGTGGAGATCAGCACGCGGGTCGTCGAGTTGGTGCCGTGCTTGCCCTCCAGGATGCGGACCTTGTAGTCGACCAGGTCCAGCTTGGCGAGCTGGGGGTAGATCTTCTCCAGGCCCACGCGCAGGGCCCGGTCCAGCGCGTTGACCGGGCCGTTGCCCTCGGCCGTGGCGACGATGCGCTCGCCCTTGGCCCAGAGCTTGACCGTGGCCTCGTTGGCGTGGGAACCGTCGGGCCGGTCCTCGACGATGGCACGCCAGGACTCGACCTCGAAGTAGCGCAGCGGCTTGCCCTGGACCTCGGTGCGCAGGAGGATCTCGAAGCTGGCGTCCGCCGCCTCGTACGTGTAGCCCCTGAGTTCGCGTTCCTTCACCCGCTCGACCACCCGGCCGACCAGCTCGCGGTCGCCGCCGAGGTCGATGCCGAGTTCCTTGCCCTTGAGCTCGATGGAGGCGCGGCCGGCCATGTCGGAGACCAGCATCCGCATGGTGTTGCCGACCTGCTCGGGGTCGATGTGCTGGTACAGGTCCGGGTCGACCTTGATGGCCGAGGCGTGCAGGCCGGCCTTGTGCGCGAAGGCCGAGAGGCCGACGTAGGGCTGGTGCGTGGAGGGCGTGAGGTTGACGACCTCGGCGATCGCGTGCGAGATGCGCGTCATCTCGCGCAGGTGGCCCTCGGGCAGGACCTGCTTGCCGTACTTGAGTTCAAGGGCCGCCACGACCGGGAACAGGTTGGCGTTGCCGACGCGTTCGCCGTAGCCGTTGGCCGTGCACTGGACGTGCGTCGCGCCCGCGTCGACGGCGGCCAGCGTGTTCGCCACCGCGCAACCCGTGTCGTCCTGGGCGTGGATGCCGAGCCGGGCGCCCGTGTCGGCCAGGACCGTGCCGACGACCGCCTGGATCTGCGCCGGGAGCATGCCGCCGTTGGTGTCGCAGAGGACCACCACGTCCGCGCCGGCCCCCGAGGCCGTACGGACGACCGACTTGGCGTACTCGGGGTTCGCGCGGTAGCCGTCGAAGAAGTGCTCGCAGTCGACGAAGACCCGGCGGCCCTGCTCCTTCAGGAACGACACCGTGTCGCGGACCATCGCCAGGTTCTCGTCCAGGGTCGTGCGCAGGGCGAGCTCGACATGGCGGTCGTGCGACTTGGCGACCAGCGTGATCACCTGCGCGCCGGATTCCAGGAGCGCCCTGACCTGCGGGTCCTCGGCTGCGGTGGCGCCGGCGCGGCGGGTGGAGCCGAACGCGACGAGCTGGGCGTGCCGGAAGTCGATCTCCTGCTGGGCGCGGGCGAAGAACTCGGTGTCCCGGGGGTTCGCGCCCGGCCAGCCGCCCTCGATGAAGCCCACGCCGAAGTCGTCCAGGTGCCGCGCGATGGCCAGCTTGTCGGCGACGGTGAGGTTGATGCCCTCCCGCTGGGCGCCGTCGCGCAGGGTGGTGTCGAAGACGTGGAAGGAATCGTCCAGCTCGCTGGTTGCGGTCATGGTGTCAAGGCTCCTGAGGATGGGATCTCGGTCGTACCGGAATGACCGGCTCCACCGCCCTCACATACTCCCTCGCGCTCTCGCCTCCGGCTGCGGGTGGGCCAGAAATGCGAAAAACCTCTCGCGGGTGCGAGAGGTCTGCGCGCGGGTCGAGGACGACGGTGTCCGCCCGTACCTGGTCGTACGTGGCGGTCACTGCGGACCGGCGCGCCTGCTGCCAATAATCATGGCGAACGAGAGCACGGGGGCAGTCTGGCACAACCCCCGCGCCTCGCTCACGGTTGTCTCAGGATGCGGTCGGTCACCTCATGTGACGGACGTAGACGTGCGAGGTGTCGTACGTGTCGCCGGGGACGAGGTCGGGTGAGGAACTGCTGAAGGCGACCTGGCGGCCGTGCCGGTCGATCGCCGGGGCGGACACGCTCTGGTCGTTCGGGCCGCCCTCGGCGTCCGGGCTGGCCAGGACCGTGCGCCCGGTGCGCAGGTCACGTACGTACGCGCGGGTCGTGCGGTCCGTGTCGCCCGGGTCGGCCGAGACGAAGGCGAGGTGTCGGCTGTCGGCGCTGAGCCGCGGGTGGGCGGTGAAGGCGGCCGGGTCGGCGGTGTCGATCCGGCGCAGCTCGCCCGTCTTCAGGTCGCGGACGAAGACGTTGTGGCCCTTGTTGGTGTCACCCGGGGTCAGCTGCGAGTCGAAGGAGTTGAAGACGGCGTACCGGCCGTCGGCGCTGACCTGCGGGAACTCGGTCTGCCCGTCGGACTTCAGACCCTCCGGTGCCTGGTCGACCCGGAACAGCTCACCGCTCGGCACGTCACGGACGTAGGCGTCGCTCCAGTCGCCCGAGGAGGGGTGCGGGACGAAGAACTGGTAGCCGACGCGCTTGCCGTCGTCGCTGATGGACGGGCGGGTGGCGGCGGTCTTCCGGTCCCCGGCGGCGGGCACCTGGCTGACGCGGACGGCCTCGCCGCTGGTGCGGTCGACCCGGTAGACGCGCCCCCAGCGGTCCTCGCCCTCCGCGAGTCCGGACTGCTGGGCGACGAAGGCGACGTAGCGGCCGTCGGCACTGATGGCGGGCTGCCGGTCGGTGTCGTAGCCCGTGTCGACGGTGCCCTCGACGCGCTGGAGGGCGCCGGACTTCAGGTCCTTGACCCAGATGTGGCTGCGGGCGTCGCCGTCGGTGGCGCCGAAGGCCAGGTACCGGCCGTTGCCGCTGAGGGCGACGTCGTCGACCGAGCCGACGTCCGCCCCGGTACTGGCCAGCCGGGTCGTGCCCGTCTTCAGGTCGCGCACGAAGGCGTCGGCGGCGCCGTCGGTGTCGCCGGCGACGAGGTTGTCCGCGCTGGAGACGAAGGCCAGACGGCGGCCGTCGGCGCTCAGGCTCGGCCCGCCGGAGGCGGCGTTGCCGTCGGTGCCGTCCGGGGCGACGCTCGCCTTCTCGGTCCGCGACGCCGCCGGAGCGGCGGTCGCGGGCAGTGCGGCGACGCCGCCGAGCGCGACGGCCAGGGCCACGCCGAGCGCGACGGACGTGGCCCTCCTGGTGCTGGTCATGTGCTGTTCCCCCTGTGTTCCCCGTTGACGCATCTCCCCCGGCCCCGCGCCGAGGGCTCCCCAGAGCCAACAGCACCACGGACCACAGGGTCAATCCGTCGTATTGAGTACAACCCGGGCAGGAGTTCAGGCGTCCGCGAGAGGCTGTCGGCGAGGAACTCGTGTACGTGCCGGAGGGCTTGGGCCCGGTCCGTGCCGCGCAGGCCGATCGCCACATGGATGGCGAAACCGGTCAGCAGCGCCCGCAGGCGGGCGGCGAACCGGTCCGGGTCGACGCTGCGGAACTCGCCCCGCGAGATGCCCTCGGCGAGCAGGGCGACCAGGTCACGGTGCCAGACGCCCTCGATGGCGGTCTGCCGGTCGCGGGCGTCCGCGTCGACGGCAGCGCTCGCGAGCGGTTCCAGACCTCCAGCCACAGCGTCCGACGCGGGCCTGATGCCGTATTCGATGGGCCCTGGACGCGATCCTGCCGCGCGCCTCACGGTCCAGGGCCACGTACACGGTCGCCGTGTCGCCACGGCCTTGTGTCTTCGCCGGGCACCACCACTCGACCGCGCAGAACGCGATGACTGCCTTCGTCCTGCCGCTGACGGCGATCGGCACGCCCTGAGCGGTCATCACCCTCATCGGCTTCGCCCGCTACGGCGGGATCCACGACGCGGACGCCCTCCAGGTCTTCAACCGCCGCGCGCGAGGCGGCGTCTGCCGGTACCGCGCCGGCTGGAACATCCCGGCGACCGCCCCCTGGGCGGCCGGCGCACCCGTCGGCGTCCTGGCGGTGTCCCTGCCGTCGTACGAGGGCCCGCTGACCGGCGGGGTGGACTGCTGCTTCCTGCTGTCGGGGCGGGGCGGCGTATGCGCTGCCGGCCCCGGATTCCGTGCGGATGGAGTCCGGGGCCGAGGCAGCAAGCCCGGGTTTCCTGCCCGACCGATCAGGGCCCTGCTTCTTGCCTGAGCGATTCGGGTGGTGGGCGGGCACAGGCAGGGGCTCCGGGGGCGGAGCCCCGGGTGGGTGGTCGGACTCAGCCCAGCTGGTGCATCCAGCCGTGCTTGTCCTCCGCCGTGCCGCGCTGAATGTCGAGCAGCGCCTGGCGGAGCCGGAGCGTGACCTCGCCCGGCTCTCCCCCGCTCTGCTGCCACTCGGCCCCGGCGCGCTTCACCGTACCGACCGGCGTGATCACCGCGGCCGTACCGCAGGCGAACACCTCCGTGAGCGACCCGTTCTCCGAGTCCCGCTGCCACTGGTCGACCGAGACCCGGCCCTCCTCGGCCTCGTATCCGAGGTCACGGGCGACGGCGAGCAACGAGTCGCGGGTGACGCCCTCCAGGATCGAACCGGTGAGGGACGGCGTGACGATCTTGTTCCCGTACACGAAGTACAGGTTCATGCCGCCCAGCTCCTCGACCCACTCGTGCTCGACCGCGTCGAGGTAGCAGACCTGGTCGCAGCCCTTCGTCGCGGCCTCGGCCTGCGCCAGCAGGGACGCCGCGTAGTTGCCGCCGGTCTTGGCGTCGCCCATGCCGCCGGGGACGGCGCGGACGCGGTCCTCGGAGACCCAGATGGAGACCGGCTTGACGCCGCCCGGGAAGTACGCGCCGGCCGGGGAGGCGATCACCAGGAACAGGTACTCGTTCGCCGGCTTCACACCCAGCCCGACCTCGGTGGCGATCATGAACGGGCGCAGGTAGAGGGACTCCTCCCCGCCGTGCGCCGGCACCCACGCCTTGTCCTGCTTCACCAGGGCGTCACATGCCTCGATGAACGTCTCGACCGGCAGCTCGGGCATCGCCAGCCGGCGCGCGGAGCTCTGGAAGCGCTCGGCGTTCTTCTCCGGACGGAACGTGGCGACCGAGCCGTCGGGGCGGCGGTAGGCCTTCAGCCCCTCGAAGATCTCCTGCGCGTAGTGCAGGACCGTGGTGGCGGGGTCGAGGGAGATCGGCGCGTACGGCACGAGCTGGCCGTCGTGCCAGCCGCGGCCCTCCGTCCACTTGATCGTCACCATGTGGTCGGTGAAGTGGCGGCCGAACCCGGGGTTGGCCAGGATCGCCTCCCGTTCTGCGGCGGAGAGCGGGTTGGCGGACGGCTTGAGCTCGATCGTGGGCGTCGTCATGGGTTGAAGTCCTTCACCGGTTGTAGTGACGGGCCGCGCTCGGTACAGCTCTGATGGTGACCAGTGCTAGGACGTCCGAGCATTCCCTCGTTCCGCGGCCTCGCGTTCGATTATCGCCCGGGGGCGACGGAGGACGGAACGGCGTGAATGCGGCCCGGTGGTCGATGGTGACACCCGGCGGGAACATGCGGAAGCCGCCGGGTGCGGATGCGACCCGGCGGCTTGCGGAAGGCAGCGGCGGGTCAGCCGGCTACTCGTACGGCGAGCGCGTCGCCGATCTCCGAGGTGGAGCGGGCGGGCTTGCCGGTGCGCTCCGACAGGTCGGCGGAGACCGCCTCGTCGATACGGGCGGCCTCGGCCTCGTAGCCGAGGTGGCGCAGGAGCAGGGCGACGGACAGCACCGTGGCGGTCGGGTCGGCCTTGCCCTGGCCGGCGATGTCCGGGGCCGAGCCGTGCACGGGCTCGAACATCGAGGGGAACTCTCCGGACGGGTTGATGTTGCCGGAGGCCGCCACGCCGATGCCGCCGGAGACGGCCGCGGCGAGGTCGGTGATGATGTCGCCGAAGAGGTTGTCGGTGACGATCACGTCGAAGCGCTCGGGCTGGGTGACCAGGTAGATCGTCGCCGCGTCGACGTGCATGTACTCGGTGGTGACCTCGGGGAACTCCTCGGCCACCTTGTTGAAGATGTTGGTCCACAGGTGCCCCGCGAAGGTCAGCACGTTGTTCTTGTGGATCAGCGCCAGCTTCTTGCGGGGACGGGCCTGGGCACGCGCGAAGGCGTCGCGGACCACGCGCTCGACACCGAAGGCCGTGTTCACGGACACCTCGGTGGCGACCTCGTGCTCGGTGCCCTTGCGGATCGTGCCGCCGTTGCCGGTGTACGGGCCCTCGGTGCCCTCGCGCACCACGACGAAGTCGATCTGCGGTTCGCCGGCCAGCGGGGTGGCGACACCCGGCAGCAGCTTCGACGGACGCAGGTTGACGTGGTGGTCGAAGGCGAAGCGGAGCTTCAGCAGGAAGCCGCGCTCCAGGACGCCGGACGGCACGCCCGGGTCGCCGATCGCGCCGAGCAGGATGGCGTCGTGCTTCTTCAGGGCGTCGAGGTCGGCGTCGGTGAGGGTCTCACCGGTGGCGTGGTAACGCTTGGCGCCGAAGTCGTACTCCTTGGTCTCCAGCTTCACATCCTGCGGAAGGACGGCGGAGAGGACCTTCAGGCCTTCGGCCACGACTTCCTGGCCGATGCCGTCACCGGGAATCACTGCGAGATTGATGCTGCGAGACATGCGGGCACCCTACTCCTCGTCCCATGGGATGACACAGGGTGTCCGTGATGCGGACAGGCGCTACGGCACCCGCCCGGCGGGGATCGCACTCGGCCGACGGTTTCCGTTCACCCGCGCGTGGGGCGGATGTTGGCGTTCGCTGGGAAGTTGACCCGACATGGAGATCCCCCACTTCGGCATCCCGCCCGAGCTCGCACGCCGGATGACCATGGCGGAACAGCACGAGTACCTGCGCACGCGGCTGTCGCGGCGCCGCACGCTGGTGACGGCGGGCGCGGTCGCGGGCGGTCTGCTGACCGGCTGTTCCGGCTCCGGGCCGGGGAGCGCTACGGCGACCAGAAGCCCGTCGCCGAGCACGTCGAAGGCGCCGGGCTCCTACATCACTCCCTTCGGCCGCCACCTCGCCTTCGGCGCCGACCCGAAGACGCAGATGCGGATCTCCTGGCAGGTGCCGCTGGCGGTGCGCAGGCCGTACGTCCGGGTGGGCCTGCGCCCCGACGACCTCGGCCGCAGGATCGAGGCGGAGCTGCGCGACCTGCACACCCCGGAGCTGAAGGGCGTACGGCCGGCCGTCGAGCAGTACTACCTGCACGCGGCCCTGGACGGACTGCGCCCGGACACGACGTACTACTACGGCGTCGGCCACGAGGGCTTCGACCCGGCGTCCCCGCGGCACCGGTCGACCGTCACGTCCTTCCGCACAGCACCCGCGAGGCCGCCCGAGCGGTTCGTGTTCACCGCGTTCGGCGACCAGGGCGTCGGCGAGGAGGCGGCCCTCAACGACCGTCTGCTGCTGCGCCGAAACCCGGCGTTCCACCTCCACGCCGGCGACATCTGCTACGCCGACCCGACCGGCAAGGGCAAGGAGTCGGACGTCTTCGACGCCGGGCAGTGGGACCGGTTCCTGAAGCAGACCGAGCCGGTGGCCAGGTCGGTGCCGTGGATGGTGACGACCGGCAACCACGACATGGAGGCCTGGTACTCCCCGGACGGCTACGGCGGCCAACTCGCCCGGTTCTCCCTTCCGGACAACGGCTTCGACGCGCGCACGGCACCGGGCGTGTACGCCTTCACGTACGGCAACGTCGGCGTGGTCGCGCTGGACGCGAACGACGTCTCGTACGAGATCCCCGCCAACTTCGGTTACACGGAGGGCCGGCAGACGAAGTGGCTGGACAGGAAGCTCGGCGAACTGCGGGACGACGCTTCCGTCGACTTCGTCGTCGTCTTCTTCCACCACTGCGCGTACTCGACGTCCACGCACGCCTCCGACGGCGGGGTACGCGCCGAGTGGCTGCCGCTGTTCGCCAAGCACCAGGTGGACCTGGTGATCAACGGGCACAACCACGTCTACGAGCGCACCGACGCCATCCGGAACGGCGAGGTGGGCAGGCCGATACCGGTCGGCGGGACGACGGACCCACGGCGGGACGGGATCGTGTACGTCACGGCCGGTGGTGGCGGCAAGGAACTGTACGGCTTCCCCGACGGCGTGAAGGAGAGCTACGAGGGGAACACCGCCGACCGCGAGTCGGTCGGCACGTTCCGGTGGACGAAGTCCCGGGACACCAAGGCGGAGTCCGTGCAGTGGTCGCGGGTGCGCTACCGCGGTTTCTCGTTCCTCTCGGTGGAGGCGGAGAGCGGCGCCGCGCCGAGGCTGAAGGTGTCGGCGCTGGCATCGAGCGGTGAGCGGATCGACCATTTCGAGGTGCGGCGCGGGGCGTGAGCCCCGCACCGCGCCTCGTCGGGTGCGGCTCCCGGACCAGGGGTGTTGCGGCTCAGTGACCGGTCAATGCGCTCAGTGACCTGAGTGACCGGTCGATCCTCCGTTGTCCCTGCGGTCGAGGGCGCGCTGGAGCGCGGCGGCGGCGTTCTTGCGGTCGGACTCGCTCGTACGGGAGACGTGACGGACTCGGCGGCGGACGGTCGTCTCGGCCATGGGAAATCGACTCCTTCGACAGCACGGAGTGCAAAGGGAGGGTTACGAGACGCCGGATGGGGCGGGGAGCGGTGCCGCAGGGGTTGCCTGCACGGGGCCCGGCTCACGACCGCCATTCGCTTGGTCGAGCGAGACGTTCGGCTCCTACAAAACTAAGGGAGACCGGAGCGTCTGTCTCCACAATTACTCGGACTTCCTACTATCTGAGACGGTGGACTACATCGCACCGCACTGACCTGCGGCGATCCCTAGAGCACGTCTCCGTCGCGCCAGTCGAAGACCAGTTCGCACGCGGGGTCGAGCGGACCGGCGAGGGCGGGCCGGACGTAGGTGCTGTCCTCTTCATCCGGCAGGCGGACGACGCCGTCGCGCGGGCTGAGGGCGTGCACCTGGCCGCGCCACAGCCGCCAGCCGCGGGAGGTGTAGAGCCGGGTGCCGTCCTCGCTGGCGGAGAGCGCGCCGAGGTCGTAGGCGCGGTCGATGACGCGTTCCAGCTCCGCCATGACCTGTCCGCCGAGGCCGGTGCGGCGGGCGTCGGCGCGTACGGCGACGTTCTCGACGTACCCGGCGCGCAGCCACCGGCCGCGGTGCCGCACCCGGCGCATCACGACCGCTCCGTGCGCGGCGAGCCCGGAGCCGTCGTGCACGAGGGCGTGCATGCCTCCGAGGCCGTGGTCCCAGTCCTCGTCACCGAAGTCGCCGTCGAAGGCGGCGTCCAGCAGGGCCCGTACGGCGTCGAGTTCGGCGGGGGTGAGGTCGGCGGTGTGGGCGGTGCGCGCGCGGGTGGTCATGGGCGTGGTCATCCGCCCAGTATCCGAACGGGCCGCGTCGCTCTCGACCGGTTATGCGAGCGCGGCGGCCCAGCGCTCCCCGGGCACGTCACGCCCCGGGCCCGAGACCCGCCGCGGCCGCCTCCCGGAAGCCCGCGGATCCTCCACCCACGGCAGGTGACCGGCCTCCGGCACCATCACCCGGGACACGCACGGCAGGGCCCGCTCCGGTGAGTCCACCGCCGAGCGCGGCCGGATGTCCCCGGGCACCGTCGGCGATGAGCACGGGCACGTCCAGGGCCTGGCAGGCGGCCTCCAGGGCCGGGGTGCCGCAGAGGCTCCTCGCCTCGGCGTTGAGCACCCTGTGGCACTCGACGTTGCTCCCGAACCAGGGGGTGGCCATCCGCTCGGCGTGTTCCAGTGCCCGCTCGCGGTCCTCGAACTCGCTCGGCCACTGGAGGGCCGCGCCCTCGCGCTCCTCCTCGGCGGTCCGCCGCGGGCCGCCCGTCAACTCCCGTCGGCGGGTGAGCCGTTCGGGGTGCTCGCCGAGCCGGGCCAGCAGGTTGTCCTCGAACTCGGTGCGCCAGTCCGCCTCCGGCCCGATGCCCGTCCCGGCCACGTAGACCAGCGCGCTCACCCGCTCCGGGTAGGCCAGGGCGTAGCTCAACGCCGCGCGCCTCAGAAGTGGCCCAGCAGGGCCGTCCGGTCCAGCCCGAAGTGCCGGCGTACGCGCCGAGATCGGCCACGAAGCGCTCCACGGTCCACGGCCCGTCGCACGGCTGTGAGCGCCCGCAGCCACGCTGGTCGAAGCGGATCACCGTGGCCAGGTCGCCGAGCGGGCCGGCCACGTCCTCGGACATCTCCCACAGGCCAGGGCCGCCGTGGCACAGCACCAGCGGCGCGCCCCCGGCCCGACCTCGCCACCCACAGCCGTACGCCGTCGTCGGCCGTCACCGTGCCCGTGCCCGGGAGTCTGCCGGACGGGAGACGCCGACGGGCCGGGTCGTACGACCCGGCCCGTCGGTGCCGCGGGGCTCAGCCCATGTGCGGGTAGGTGTAGTCGGTCGGCGGGACCAGCGTCTCCTTGATGGCGCGGGTCAGGGTCCAGCGCATCAGGTTCTGCGGGGCGCCGGCCTTGTCGTTGGTGCCGGAGGCACGGCCGCCGCCGAAGGGCTGCTGGCCGACGACGGCGCCGGTCGACTTGTCGTTGATGTAGAAGTTGCCGGCCGCGTAGCGGAGCTTGTTCGCGGTGTACGCCGCCGCCGCGCGGTCGTTCGCGATGACCGAGCCGGTCAGGGCGTAGTCGGAGACGGACTCCATCTGCGTCAGCATCTCGTCGTACCGGTCGTCCTCGTAGACGTGCACGGCGATGACCGGGCCGAAGTACTCGGTACGGAAGACCTCGTTCTCGGCGTCGGCGCACTCGATGACGGTCGGGCGGACGAACCAGCCCTCGGAGTCGTCGTACGCGCCGCCCGCGACGATCGTGCAGGTGGGGTCCTCCTTGGCCCGGTCGATGGCGGCCTTGTTCTTGGCGAAGGCACGCTCGTCGATGACGGCACCGATGAAGTTCGACAGGTCGGTGACGTCACCCATCTTGATGCCGTCGACCTCGGCGGCCCACTCCTCCTTGAAGCCGGAGTTCCAGATCGAGGCGGGGATGTACGCGCGGGACGTGGCGCTGCACTTCTGGCCCTGGTACTCGAAGGCACCGCGGGTCAGCGCCGTCTTCAGGATCGCCGGGTCCGCCGACGGGTGGGCGACGAGGAAGTCCTTGCCGCCGGTCTCGCCGACCAGACGCGGGTAGGTGCGGTACTTCTCGATGTTGTTGCCGACCGTCTTCCACAGGTACTGGAAGGTCTTGGTCGAGCCGGTGAAGTGGATGCCGGCGAGGTCGCGGTGCTCCAGGGCGACCTTGGAGACCTCGATGCCGTCGCCGGTGACGAGGTTGATGACGCCCTTGGGCAGGCCCGCCTCCTCCAGCAGCTGCATGAGCAGCACGGCCGCGTGGGTCTGCGTCGGGGACGGCTTCCACACGACCACGTTGCCCATCAGGGCGGGAGCCGTCGGCAGGTTGCCCGCGATGGCGGTGAAGTTGAAGGGCGTGATCGCGTAGACGAAGCCCTCCAGCGGGCGGTGGTCCAGCCGGTTCCACACGCCCGGGGCGTTGGCCGGGGGCTGCTCGGCCAGGAGCTTGCGGGCGTAGGAGACGTTGAACCGCCAGAAGTCGATCAGCTCGCAGGGCGTGTCGATCTCGGCCTGCTGGGCGGTCTTGGACTGGCCGAGCATGGTGGAGGCGGCGAGCGTCTCGCGCCAGGGGCCGGACAGCAGCTCGGCGGCGCGCAGGATGATCGCCGCGCGGTCGTCGAAGGACATCGCGCGCCAGGCGGGCGCTGCGGCCAGGGCCGCGTCGACGGCATCCTGGGCGTCCTGCTGCGTGGCGTTGCGGTACGTGCCGAGCACGGCCTGGTGGTTGTGCGGCTGGACGACCTTGAAGGCCTCACCGCCGCCCATCCGCTTCTCGCCACCGATGGTGCAGGGCAGGTCGACGGGGTTGTCGGCCAGCTCCTTCAGCCTGGCCTCCAGCCGGGCACGCTCGGGCGAGCCGGGGGCATAGCCGTGCACCGGCTCGTTGACGGGGGTGGGGACCTGGGTCACAGCGTCCATGTTTTCCGTAACTCCTTACTGAGCGGTGATTCGGTCTCAGCCCTTGACGAGCCTCAGTCCTTGGTGAGCCTCAGCCCTTGTCGGGCTTCATCCCTCGTTGGGCTCTCAGCCCTTTGTCAGCATCGAGCGGGCGAAGAAGCGCAGGTTGGCCGGCTTCTCCGCGAGTCGCCGCATGAAGTAGCCGTACCAGTCGGTGCCGTATGCCGTGTACACGCGCATCCGGTGACCCTCGGCGGCCAGCCGCAGGTGCTCCTCGGTGCGGATGCCGTAGAGCATCTGGAACTCGTACTCGTCGAGCTTTCGCCCGGCGCGGTGGGCGAGCTCCTGGCCGATGGCGATCAAGCGCGGGTCGTGGGACCCGATCATCGGGTACCCCTCCCCCTCCATCAACGCCCCGAGGATCCGAACGTATGCCCGATCAACCTCGCGTTTGTCCAGATACGCGACCGAGCCAGGCTCCTTGTACGCGCCCTTGACCAGGCGCACCCGGCTGCCGTTCGCGGCGAGGCGGCGGGCGTCGGCCTCGGTGCGGAAGAGGTACGCCTGGATGACGCAGCCCGTCTGCGGGAAGTCCTTCCGCAGCTCCTCGTGGATGGCGAACATCGAGTCGAGGGTGGTGTGGTCCTCGGCGTCCAGGGTGACCGTCGTGCCGATCTCGGCGGCGGCCTCGACGACCGGGCGGACATTGGCCAGGGCCAGTTCGTGGCCGCCGTCCAGCGCCTGCCCGAACATCGACAGCTTCACCGACATCTCGGCGCGGGTGCCGAGCTCCAGCGGCTTCAGGCGGTCGATCAGCTCCAGGTAGGCGTCCCGTGCGGCGGCGGCCTGAGCGGGGTTGGTGATGTCCTCGCCGACGACGTCCATCGTCAGCTCCAGGCCCTGCCCGGTGAGCTCCCGGATGACCGGCACGACGTCGTCGACGTCCTCGCCCGCGATGAATCGGTCGACGACCTGTTTGGTCACCGGGGCCGCCGAAACCAGGCGTCGCATCCGGTCGCTGCGCGACGCGGCGAGAATCACGGGACCCAGCACGGGGCACCTCCAGAGCACAACCAGCGGATGGCCGGACGCCGGGCGGATGACGCTTCGGGTACGGCACGGAGAACCACCGTGAAACCTAAGGATCCCTCCGTTCGTCGGCCATCGACAGCTGTCACGCATCCGTGCCGCAGATCTCAGACAGATGTATGAAGGGTCCTGTGAAGTGCGGGACAATGCCTGGATGACGTCGGAACACAGGGGTGACTACGAGGAACTGGTCGACGAGATCTCGGAGCTGCTCGGGGCGCCCGCGACGCTGGAGAACCGGGACTTCGAGCTGATCGCCTTCGGCGCGTACGACAGTGAGGGCGATCTCGATCCGTCGGCCCTGGACCCGGTGCGCACCCGCTCGATCCTCACCCGCCGCTCCACGGCGGCCGTCCGGGCGTGGTTCGAGGGCTTCGGCATCACGCGTGCGACCGGCCCGGTCCGTATCCCGCCGACGCCGGAGGCCGGGGTGTACCGGGGCCGGATCTGCCTGCCGGTCCGCCACCGGGGCGTGGTTCACGGCTACGTCTGGCTGCTCGACGACGATCCCGGCCCGAGTGAACGCCAGCTGTCCGCCGCCATGCAGGTCACGGCCAGGATCGGCGCGCTGCTGGCGGACGAGGCCCAGCACGGTGCCGACCTCAGCCGCGAACTGCGGGCCGTCCTCACCGCCGACCGCGACTGGCAGCGCGACATGGCCATCGCGGAACTCCGCACCGCCCTCGGCCCCCGCGCCGACGGCCTCCACACGGTGCTCTGCGTCGCCCCCTGGCCCACGGCCGACCCCGACGACGCCCCGTCGGTCCGCACGATGCCGGGCGCGACAGCCCTGTGCACCCTGCCGTGGGGGGCTTCGTCCCAGTGCGTGGCCGTCCTGATCCGCCTGCGCTCGGCGGACGTACTGACTCCGGCGACGACAGCGGCAGCCCGTCTGCTGGAGCGGGCGGGCGGGGGAAGCGTGCCGGGCGGCCCCGCCGCGCGGGCCACGACCGGCACGACCCCGCACGGAGCGACTGGCGGCACCTCGCGGGGAGCGACCGGCACGGGTTCGGGCGGAGCGACCGTCAGTGCTTCGGGCGGGACAACCGGCAGCACTGCGGGCGGAGCGGGCACGGCTTCGGGCGGAGCAACCGCCGACCCCTCGGGCGAAGCGACCGGCAGCGCCTCACGCGGAGCGCCCGGCAACGCCTCGGGCGGAACAACCAGTAGTACCTCAGGCGGAACGACCAGCAGCACCTCACGCCCAGCAACCGGCAACACTTCGGGCGGAACGACCGGCAGCGCCTCACGCGGAGCGACCGGCAATGCCTCGGGCGGAGCCGCTGCCCGTGCCTCGGGCAGGCCTGCCACGGGCACTCCGTCGTCCGGAGCGGGCGGGTCACCCCCTCAGGGACCGGCCGGCGGCCCGCGGGGCGCCTCCGCCGATGCCCGGGCCGGACAGCCGGGAGCCTCCTCCCACGGACCGGCCGGCACCGCTCCGTCCGGCCCGGCCGGCAGCGCCTCGCGCGGAGCCGGCAGCCGCGGCCGCCGGTCTCGCAACGCCCCGCTCCGGCCTCGCCGAGCTGGGAACGGCCTGGCGGGAGGCGTCGGCGGCGGCACGGGCCGCGTCGGCCGAGCCCCGGCTGGGGCCCGTCGCCCAGCGGGCGTCGATCGGGCCGTTCCGGCTGCTCACCGCGCTGCCGCCGGAGGTGGCCTGTGCCGGCCGGGGCGGTGGTGGTACCCACAGTGCTGGCTGCGGCCCAGGCGTACGGGGACTCCTTCCCGTCTGCGTCCCTGTCCCGGGCCGTGGACCTCGCGCTCGCCCCGCCGTGGCTCGCCGCCGCGGCCGCCGTGTGCGGGGCACTGCCGGCCGTCGTCGCCCTGGTCTTCCGTATGGTGGCGCCTCTCGCGCGCAGACAGTGGGCGTCCGCGCCGGCGCCCGAGGCACGCCGGATGGCGGAGTGACGCCTACGCGCCCCGCACCGGACCGGATCCGCCTGTAGCGGGACCGGTCCGGGCGTGGCCGGCCGCGCGGCGGTCGAGCAGCCCGGCCAGCACCCGGTCCGGCGTCAGGGGGAGTTCACGGAAGCGGACGCCGGTGGCGTGGTAGACCGCGTTGCCGATCGCCGCGGCCGTCCCGACGATGCCGATCTCCCCGATCCCCTTGCTGCCCATGGGATTGAGACAGGGATCGTCCTCGTCCAGCCAGTGCGCCTCGATCGCGGCGACGTCGGCGTGCACCGGCACGTGATACGACGCCAGATCCGACTCCGTGAAGTCACCGAACGCGGCGTCCATCGTGCTCCCCTCGGTCAGCGCCATGCCCAGGCCCATCGTCATGCCGCCGACGAACTGGGAGCGTGCGGTACGGGCGTTGAGGATGCGCCCCGCGGCGTATGTCCCGAGCAGCCGGCCGACCCGGACCTCGCCGGTGACCGTGTCCACGGCGACTTCGGCGAAGTGCGCCCCGAAGGCGTGCCGCGCCCAGTCGCTCTCGGCGTCCGCCGAGCCCTGGGTGTCGGCGCGGGTGTCGAGGCCCTGCTCGGGCAGCGGTCCCGGGTGCTCGGCCAGCCGCCGCGCCAGCCGGGCGCCGGCCTCGTGGACCGCCCAGCCCCAGGAGGCGGTGCCGGACGAGCCGCCGGCCAGTGGCGCCGACGGGAGCTCGGTGCTGCCGACCTCGATCCGCACCCGCTCCAGGGGCACGCCGAGGGCGTCGGCGCCGACCTGCGCGAGCACGGTCCGGGCCCCCGTACCGATGTCCGTGGCGTTGATCCGCACCAGGAACGTGCCGTCGGGCAGTGCGCGGGCCGACGCCGTGGCGGGCGACACCATGACGGGATACGTCGCCGCCGCCACACCCGTCCCCAGCACCAGAGGTCCTTCCCGGCGGGAGCCCGGCCGGGGATCGCGCCCGGCCCACCCGAAGCGGCGGGCGCCCTCACGCAGACACTCCACCAGGTGCCGGCTGCTGAACGGCTTGCCGCTGTCGGGTTCGGCGTCCGGTTCGTTGCGGACGCGCAGTTCGACCGGGTCCATGCCCAGTTCGCCGGCGAGTTCGTCCATGGCGGACTCCAGCGCGTACATCCCCGGGGCTTCGCCCGGCGCCCGCATCCACGACGGCGAGGGTACGTCCAGCGCCGCGACCCGGTGCTCCGTACGGCTGTGGGGCGACGCGTACATCACGCGCGCCGGGACCGCCGCCTGCTCCACGAACTCCTTGATCCGGGAGGTGTGCGTCGTGACCTCGTGCACGAGGGAGGTGAGGCGTCCGTCAGCGTCGGCGCCGAGCCGCAGCCGGTGCAGGGTGGGCGCACGATGCCCGACGACAGCGGGCAGATACCGGCGGGGCAGTGCCACCGTGACAGCCCGACCGGTCTGCCGCGCCGCCATCACGGCGAGCACCACGTCCGGCCGTGGCGTGCCCTTGGAACCGAAGCCGCCGCCGACGTGCTCGGCGGTGACGACGATCCGCTCCTCGGGAATGCCGAACAGCCCGGCGAGCACGCCCCGCACGGCACCGGCGCCCTGGCTGGAGGTGTGCACGGTGAGCCGGCCGTCGTCCCAGCGGGCGGTGCTGGCGTGCGGCTCCATGGGATGGTTGTGCAACGGCGGCACCCGGTAGGCGACATCGACCCGGGCGGCCGAGGAACCGAACGCGCCGTCGGGGTCGCCCCGTTCGCGGACGGCCGGATAGCCGGCGCCTGCCTCCTCGGGGACGTACACACCCGGGTGCGACGCGGTGAGGGTCACATCGTGTTCCTCGGCGGCGTAGTCGACGCGGACCGCGGCGGCACCGGCCCGCGCCGCCTCCAGGGTCTCGGCCACCACCAGGGCCACGAACCAGCCGCGGTGCGGAACCCGGGGGTTCTGGAGCACGGCGAGCGTGGGATCGTCCGGCTCGGCGAGCCGCGGCGCGTTCTCGTGGGTGAGGACGGTGAGCACACCGGGTACGGCCAGGGCGGCCGCCGTGTCGACGCCGGTCACCCGGCCCCGGGCGACAGCCGCCGGCACGGGCCACGCCTGGGCCCGGCCGGGGCAGTGGTACTCGGCGGCGTAGCGGGCGGTGCCGCTGACCTTCTCCCGTCCCTCCCGGCGCTCGGCGGGGGCTCCCACGCTGCCGGTCATGAAGTCCTCCTCCTCAGCGCCGCGTCCGCGAGCCGGGACAGCACGTCCACGGCGATCCCCCGGGCCAGCGGCACCTTGTAGGCGTTGTCGCGCAGCGGCTGCGCCGCGGACAGTTCCAGGCCGACCGCGTGCTCGAACGCGGCGGCGGTCGGAGCCGCACCCAGCAGCGCCTCCTCCGCCCGCCGGGCCCGCCACGGCCGGTGCGCCAGCGCCCCGAACGCGAGCCCCACGTCGGCGACCACACCGTCCGACACCCGCAGCACGGCCGCGACGGACGCGAGCGCGAAGGCGTACGAGGCGCGGTCGCGGGCTTTGCGGTACGCCGACGGCAGCCCGGCCGTGCCGACCGGCAGCACCACGCCGGTGACGAGTTCGCCGGCGCGGATCTCGGTGTCCTGTTCCGGCCGGTCCCCGGGCAGCCGGTGGAAGTCCGCCGCCGCGACACTCCGGGCGCCCTCGGGGCCGTACAGCTCGACACGCCCGTCCAGAGCGGCCAGCGCCACCGCCATGTCCGACGGATGGGTGGCGATGCAGTGCTCGGAGTGCCCCAGCACCGCGTGATCACGGTGGACTCCGCCCCGCGCGCCGCAGCCGCTGCCCGGCTCGCGCTTGTTGCACGGCTTCGCCAGGTCCTGGAAGTAGGGGCACCGGGTGCGCTGGAGGAGGTTTCCGCCGGTCGTCGCCGCGTTGCGCAACTGTCCCGAGGCGCCCGCGAGTACCGCCTGCGACAGCGCCGGGTACCGGTCGCGCACGAGGGGGTGGGCCGCGAGGTCGCTGTTGCGGACCATCGCCCCGATCCGCAGCGCACCGTCCGGCAGCTCCTCCACCGCGTCCAGCGGCAGACGCGTGACGTCGACGAGGGCGGCGGGCCGTTCGACGCCGAGCTTCATCAGATCGACGAGGTTGGTGCCGCCGCCGAGATAACGGGCACCGGCGTGGGAGGCGTACGCGGCGGTCGCCTCCTCGACGCTCCCGGCGCGGACGTAGGCGAACTCCTTCACGGGATCACGTCCTCCACGGCCTCGACGATCCGGGGATACGCACCGCACCGGCACAGGTTGCCGCTCAGCCGCTCCCGGATCTCCGCCCGGTCCAGCGGCACCGGCTCGGCCGAGGGCGTCGCCGGGTCGGTGACGTGCGAGGGGTGACCGGCCGCCGCCTCGGCGAGCATGCCGGCCGCGGAGCAGATCTGCCCCGGGGTGCAGTAGCCGCACTGGAAGGCGTCACGTTCCAGGAAGGCCCGTTGCAGCGGGTGCGGTTCCTCCCCGTCGCCGGAGAGCCCCTCGACGGTCGTGACCTCACAGCCGTCCAGGGTGACCGCGAACAGCAGACAGCTGTTGACGCGCCGTCCGTCCACCAGGACCGTGCAGGCGCCGCACTGGCCGTGGTCGCAGCCCTTCTTGGCGCCCGTGAGGTCCAGATCCTCCCGCAGGAGGTCCAGCAGGACCCGCCGGTGGTCGACGGTGAGGGTGTGGGGTTTGCCGTTGACGCGGAGCGTCGTCTCCGAGTGGTGCTGGTCGTTTCCCATGTCGTGGAGGACCTTCCCGGACGGGCCGTGGTGCCGTACGGACGCGTATCCACCAGACCACGACTGACACGTGTGCCCCGTCAGGACGGCCTCTAGTGCTCGTCCCGGGACGGGGCCACGGGCCGCTGGGTCCTGCCCTTGAAGCGTTCGAACGTGCGTGTGAGGTGTTGCAGCGGAGACGCCACGGGAGTGTCGGAGGGCCGCTGCCGCACGGGAGCGGCCTCGGCGGACTCCTGGTAGGAGGCCAGGGCCTCGTGGGCGCGTTCGGCCGCCTCCCGGTACAGGTCGCGTGACTTCGTCATGGCCTCGAGCGCCTCGGCGTACATGGCCACCAGTCCCCGCTGACGTTCCAGCTCCTCCTGGAGAGTCAGCAGGTGCCAGTCCTCCCGCAGCGCGGTGAGGGCCTCCTCGGCGCCGTCGGGCAGTGGTCTCGGCAGCGCGGCGTACCGCGTCACCGCGTCGACGAGGTCGGTGGGCTCCGAGCCGTCGAGGAAGACCGCGCGGACGGAGAAGTCCTCGGCCTCGTAACCGTCCGGCGCCGGGGTGCCGGGCAGTACCGCGGCACCGCCGCGCGGCACCTGGACCCCCAGATCGCGCAGGGCCCAGTTGAGGCCCCGGTGCTGCTGGGGCGCGGCGCGGTGCTCCACCACACGGTGCCGCAGGCCCGGCGGGAGCCACCGCGCCACCGGCACCCGGCCTCGCTCGTCCGTGGTCATCGCCTCGTGGACGACCACATGGATGTGCCACCCGCCGCGCACCGCGTTCCTGAACAGGCGCCGCGTCTCCTTGTCGTCGTGGGGGAGCGGATTGATCTCCCGCAGGGACAGCTCCGCGACGCCGTCCCGGTCCCAGGCGACGTCCGGCTCCTCCGGCCAGAACAGCCCGGCGGGCGACGGCCAGTCGTCGCTCCACGGCTGTTCGGCCTCCGCGACCAGCATCCACTCCTGCCCGCCGTCCGGCCCGGGCGTCACGCCGATCCGGGCCCGTACGGTCACCGTCTCGTCGACCCGCCAGCGGGCTTCGAAGACCCGCTGTGCCGGGGCGCCCTCGGTCCCGGCCTCGGTCTCGGCCTCGGGCAACTCCAGAAAGTCGTCGATGGCCTGACTTCGCTTGCGCTGCTCCAGCGAGCGCCGGAGAACGTCTTCCGCGGCGCCTTCGGCATGGCGGCCGCGAGCCAGCCACACCGTGGCGGGAGTCATGGGGCGGACGGAGGGGGAGGTCGGCATGGGTCCAACTGTGAACGGGGGCAGGTGCGCGTGCCAGTATCGTCGCCGCAGGCCGACGGGCATAACCCGGGGTCACGTACGGCGCAGCGCCCTGCGGCACCCGGCGGCGCGAGGGGGCAGTACCGGGTGCGCGGAGGCGCGCGGCGCGCACGGGGTGTGAGCGCCGCGCGCACACCGGCGGATCACACTCGTGGCCCCACCGGCACCCGGTCCCGACAATGGTCCGCACGAGCAGGGCCCGCCCACCATCCGCATCGGGGCGGGTCCTGCTCGCTTGCCCCATCGGCGCATCCGCCGGTCAACGCGGTCGGCGGACTTCGAGGAAGTCGGACTTGCGGATCTTTCCGTGGACGCCCTTCACTCCGTCGACGACCTGGGAGACCGCGAAGTCGCCTGCCGCGCTGAGGTACGCCATCGCCAGATGGCGGTCTACGCCGTAGTCGGTCGCGAGCAGGTCCAGCGCGCAGCGCACGCAGTCGCGCATCGCCTCGTCCAGATCCTCGTCCAGGCCGATCGGCACAAGGTAGTCGTCCGTCTCGGCGAACGGGGCGACGCGGCCGTGACCGGGCCGCAGAGCCGCACCACCCGGCACCACCTCGAGCTTCACGGTGGCGCGCAGCGACGCCTCGAACGCCGTGAGGGCGATCTCGCCGTCGCCCTGCGCGAAGTGAGGGTCCCCGAAGTAGACCAGCGCGTCGTCGACCTGTACCGGGAGGAACAGGGTGGTGCCCTCGCCGAGCAGGGAGACGTCGATGTTGCCCCCGTGACGCCCGGGTGGCACCGAGTGCGGCCGCTCGTTCCCGGGCACCGCCACGCCCATCACGCCGAGGAACGGCCTCAGCGGGAAGCGCAGTGAGCCGCGGGAAGCGTCCGCCGGGTCCACCGCCATCCGGCCCCAGGCGCCACGGCGGCCCGCCTGAGCGGTCGCGAAGGTGAATACGGGACCGGGCAGCGACGGCATCTCGCCGGGGAGTGCGCCGAAGCCGTGCCGTGCGGAGACCATGCCGTACGGAACCCGGGGCGTGAGGCCGAGGACGGTCACGGCGAGCAGATCGCCGGGCCGGGCGCCGGCCACGGCGATGGGTCCCGTGACGAGGTGCGGCCCGTCATCGTCGAAGTCGTGCGGCACACCGGAGTCCGCCACCTGCTGGGCGTCGTCGAGCACATGGGCGCCACTGACGCCGTAGCGGGCGAAGAACTCACGCGGGTCGCGGCCCTGGTCCTCCAGAACCCCCTCGTGGCTGAGCGTGTCGACCGTGACGACCGAACCCGGTTGTACGACCGCGCACGGTGCGTCCGCCTCGCACGGAAGGCGACCCCACAGGGTGTTTCCCGGCGTGGCCGGGACGTAGGTCGTCGACGCGATCGCTCCATGGCCGGGCTGGAGGATCGGGAAGCCGGTCGCGGCAACGTCGAGGACGGGTGAGTCGGTCGCTGGCATGGGCCGCCTTTCGTGAAGCGGAAGGGATGCCCCGACGCTAGGAAGGTCCCGTTGCCGTGGTGTTTCCTGTGGAGGTCCGCGCCGTAAAGCTGTCTCGCATGACAACACGGCATCTCGCAATGTTGGGGCAGAGGGTGTTGCGGCTGATGGTGGCCGGCCCATGCGGCAGCCGACGGGTGCCAGGAGGCCGGCCGACGGATGTGGGCCGCCGGCCGACCGGCGCTCAGAGGTCCAGGACGAGCCGGTCGCCCTGGCAGCGGCCGACGCAGATCATCATCGAACGCCCGGCAAGGCGTTCCTTTTCGTTGAGCACGGAATCCCGGTGCTCCGGCGTACCGGCGAGCACACGGGTCTCGCAAGCGCCGCAGTACCCCTTCTCGCAGTCGTAGGACAGGCCGCTCACGGCATCGCGCAGCACCTCGATGAGGCGGCGGTCGGCCGGCACGGTGAGCGTGACTCTCGTGCGCGCGAGCTGGACCTCGAAGGGCCGGTTCGCCGCGGCGTCGAACGCCGTCTCCAGGTCGTCGCCCGCGGTGAAACGCTCCAGGTGCAGCCGGTCGGTGAGGCCCAGGCGGGCGCACTCGTGCTCGACGGCCGCCAGCATCG
Organism: Streptomyces azureus; assembly: GCF_001270025.1. Taxonomy (NCBI): domain Bacteria; kingdom Bacillati; phylum Actinomycetota; class Actinomycetes; order Kitasatosporales; family Streptomycetaceae; genus Streptomyces; species Streptomyces azureus. The sequence goes on from NZ_DF968368.1 coordinate 133,684, forward strand.
GCGCCGGTCCGCACGCGTAGACCGCGGTGTCCGCGTCCAGCCCGCCCAGCAGCCTAGGGAGGTCCGGCAGCCCGGCCTCGTCCTGTGGGAGCAGGGTGAGCGCGTCGCCGGCGACGGCGGCGAGCTCGTCGGCGAACGCCATCGTGGAGCGGGTGCGTCCGCCGTACACGACGGTGAAGGGCGTGCCGCGTCCGGCGGCCTCGCGGACCATCGCGAGGATCGGTGTGACACCGATGCCGCCGGCGAGGAACAGGTAGGACGACGCAGGCGTGAGCGGGAAGTGGTTGCGCGGCCCGCGTATCGCGAACGTGGCTCCCGTGCGGGCCAGTTCGTGGAGTTCCACCGACCCGCCCCGGCCCCGGGGCTCGCGCAGGACGCCGATGCGCCACGTCGTGGCGTCGGCGGGGTCACCGCACAGCGAGTACTGACGCAGCCGGCCCGAGGGCAGACGCAGCTCGACGTGCGCGCCGGGCCGCCACGCGGGGAGTTCGCCTCCGTCCGGCAGGCCGAGGTCGACGGCGACGACGCCCTCGGCCGCCACCCGCACCGCGGTCACCCGCAGCGGGGCGGGCGTGCTCAGCGCGCGGACCGTTTCCGCCGACGCGGTCGCCCGGGGGCCCGGCTTGAAGACCGCCGGGACCGCGTCCCAGCCGGACTGATTGCCGCGCGTCGGGTAGGGAACGAGCCCCTCCTCGATCACCCGGTAGTCGGGCAGCCGGGTCAGGACCTGCGTCATCATCGCGCGGAACATGGCCCGGGCGAGGTGCGCGCCGGCACACCGGTGCGAGCCGATCCCGAAGCTGAGGTGCCGACTGGCGTCGCGGTCCAGCCGTACCCGCTCGGGGTCGGGGAACACGGCGGGGTCGTGGTTCGCGGCGACCCACGGGATCAGCACCCGGTCGCCCGAGCGCATCGGGCGGCCGCCGACCTCGACGTCCTGGGTGACGGTACGCGCCATCGACTGCGACGGGGCGAAGGTGCGGAGGAACTCCTCGGTCGCGGTGTCCAGCAGATCCAGGGAGTCGATCAGCCTCTGCCGCTGCTCGGGGTGGCGGGCGAGATGGACGAGCGTGGATCCGGTCAGGGAGGTGGTGGTGTCGACGCCGCCGGCGATGAGCAGGCCGATCACCGACACCAGCTCGTCCTCGCCGAACTCGCTGCCGTCGCCGCGCCGGCCGGCCAGCAGCGTGGTGACCGCGTCGGCCCGTGGTGCCGAGCGGCGCTCGGCGATCAGCTCGCGGATACGCCGGTCCATGTAGGCCAGTCCGGCGGCCCCGCGCGCGGCGCGCTCGCTGCCGGCCGGCGCGGCGAAGATGTCGTGGATCGGCCCGGCCAGCTTCGCCCAGTCCTCCTGGGGGAAACCGAGCCAGTCCAGGGTGACCGCGGCCGGCAGCGGGTTGGTGAGGTCGCGGACGAAGTCGCAGGAGCCGAGTTCGATGAAGTCGTCCACGACGCGGGCCGCGTGGCGCTCGATCATGGGTACCAGCTGCTCGACCGCCGCCGGGGTCAGCAGCGGGTTGATCAGCTGCCGGTACTCGGTCGAACGCGGCGGGTCGAGCTCGATCGGATACTGCTCCAGCCCCGGTCCTTTGGGGATGACGATGCCGACCCCTTGCCCGCCGTGGTCGCTGCGGGCCGAGGAGAACGTCGCGTCGTCGCGGGCGACGCGGGCCACATCGGCGTACCGCGTCGTGAAGTGGAAGCCGCCATGGGCGGCGGAGCGGCCTACCGGGCAGGTCTCGCGGAAGCGCGCGTAGTAGGCGACCGGATCGGCGTTGGCCTCGTCGGAGTGGTGGTCGAAGTCGATGTCGGAGGTGATGTCGGCGGACATGGTGGGCACGCTCCACGTGCTCGGACCTGTGCGCGGTGTTGTCCGGCCGCGCCACCGGAAGTCTGCTGCCTCATCGGCGTCGGTCACCCTAAGGTGCCGCCGCCACGGGTGACAACGTCTCGTGGACGGAGCTGCCGGTGCTCAGAAGGTCAGCACGGCTTTGCCGACCGAGCCGGACCGGACGGCCGCGACGGCCTCGTTGATCTGCTCGAACGGGAAGTAGGTGATCATCTTCTCGACCGGGAACCGGCCCTTGGCGTTGAGTTCGAGCAACTTCGGCAGGAACAGCTGCGGCAGGCTGGACCCGGCGATGATGCCGGTGACGGTGCGCCCGTTGAGGATGCTGCGCCACTCGAAGCTCATCGACTCGCTGGGGCCGATGCCGATGACACCGGCGCGGCCGAGCGGCCCGAGAGCCTCCACCGCGGTGCGCAGGACGCCCTCGCGCCCGGTCGTGTCGATCACGAAGTCGAAGCCCCCGGGGACGAGGGCCGCCAGCTGCTCGGCGACCGCCCCGGCCGAGGAGTCGACGGTGTGCGTCGCTCCGAAGCCGCGGGCCGCCTCCAGTTTGGCCGGGTTCACGTCGACGGCGGCGACGACCTCGCAGCCGCTCAGCGATGCGGCGATGATCGCGGCCACGCCGACGGCCCCTGCCCCGAAGACCGCGATCGACGAGCCGGGGCGCGGCTGCAGAACGTTGAGCACGCCGCCGGCCCCGGTCTGGAAACCGCAGCCGAAGGGCCCCGCCCGCAGCAGATCCAGCGACGGGTCGATCTTCACCACCGCCCGCTCCGGTGCGACGACGTGACCGGCGAACGACGACTGCCCGAGGAAGTGGGCGTTGACCTCCCGCCCCTCGTGGGTCACCGCCGTGGAGCCGTCGGGCCGGCGGCCGGAGAAGTTCACCGCGTCGAAGTCGCGGCAGTAGGCGGGCGAGCCGGTACGGCACAGCGCGCACGCGCCGCACGACGTGAAGGACATGGCGACGTGGTCGCCCGCGCGTACGGAGGTGACGTGGGCGCCGACCCTCTCGACGACGCCCGACCCTTCGTGGCCGAGCAGCGCGGGCGTGGGGAAGAAGCCGGCGAACTCGAGGTCGGTACCGCAGATGCCGACGCCCGCGACGCGGACGAGCACCTCGTCCGGGCGGGGCTCGTCGAGGTCCACCTCCGTCAGGACGAACGGTTGTCCGGGGTGCTCCAGCAGAGCGGCGGTGGCACGCACAGGGCCTCCTCGTTGCCTCACATTGCGAGACCGCATATTGACATGCGCGACATGACCGGTCAAGGTTCGGCCTATGGCGGCTGTTGACTTCCCTTCTTCCCAGCACTTCATCGACGGCGAGTGGGTCCCGGCCCGCGACGGCGGCACGCTGGACGTCCTCGATCCGGCCACCCGGCAGGTGATCACCCAGGTGGCCCGCGCGGGCGGCGCCGATGTCGAGGACGCGGTCGTCGCGGCGCGCCGCGCGTTCCCCGGCTGGGCGGCGACCAACCCCAGCGAGCGCGGGGCGCTGATCCGGCGCTGGGCCGACTTGATCATCGCCGAGGTCGAGGCCCTCGCGGCCGTCGAGGCCCAGGACGTGGGCAAGCCACTGTCCGGGGGGCGGATGAACATCTACATCGCCCACGGCATCATCGACTACTTCGCCGGCGCGGCCGACAAGCTCACCGGAGTCACGCTGCCCACCCGCAGCCCCGACTACCTGGGCTACACGGTTCCCGAGCCGTACGGCGTGTGCGCCGTCGTCATCCCGTGGAACGTTCCTGCCGTGCTCACCGCCGCGAACGTCGCGCCGGCGCTCGCCGCGGGCAACACGGTCGTTCTCAAGCCGTCCGAGATCGCGCCGCTGGCGCCGTTCGCACTCGCCGAACTCGCCCGGCGCGCCGGCTTCCCGCCAGGGGTGATCAACGTCGTCGCGGGCCTCGGCCCGGAGGCGGGCGTCGCGCTCACCTCGCACCCGGACGTCGACCACATCAGTTTCGTCGGCTCCACCGCCACCGGGCGGGCGATCATGGCGGCCGCCGCACAGAACCTCGTCCCGGTGAAACTGGAACTCGGCGGCAAGTCCCCGAACGTGCTCTTCGCCGACGCCGATCTCGACACTGCCATCCCGGCGATCGTCGCCTCGATCACCGAGAACGCGGGGCAGAACTGCTACGCCGGTTCCCGGCTGCTCGTTCAGGCCTCGGTGCACGACGAGGTCGTGGAGCGGGTCGCCGCCGCCATGGCCGCGGTCAAGACCGGGCCCTGGGAAGCCGACCTGGACATGGGCCCGCTGGTCAGTGCCGCGCAGTTCGCCCGCGTCAGCGGCTTCCTCAAGGACGCACGGCGCGAGGGCGCGCGGCTGGTCACCGGTGGAGCACCCGTCGGCGACGGGTGGTTCGTCCGGCCGACCGTGTACGACCGGGTGGACGCGGACATGCGCGTCGCCCGCGAGGAGATCTTCGGCCCGGTCCTCGCCGTGCAGTCCTTCCGCGACGCCGCCGAGGCGACCGAGCAGATGAACGCCACCGACTTCGGCCTGCTGGCCTGCATCTGGACCAACGACGTCTCCCGGGCCCTGCGGCTGGCGAAGGACGTCCGCTCCGGGCAGGTGGCGGTCAACCAGTTCCACGACGCCGGAGTGATCGGCTTCCCGTTCAACATGCAGAAGGACAGCGGCTTCAGCCGGGGCGGCGGGTACACGGCGCTGCGCGAATACACCCAGGAGAAGGGCGTGGCCATCCGGCTGCTGGCCCGCTGAGACAGGACACCATGGCTACCACCGCCGGAGCGTGGCCGGGACCGGCCCGGGAAGGACCGGGGCCGGACGCCGAGCCCGCCGTGCTGGAGCGGGAACTGACCGAGGCCGTGCTCGCCGGCGCCGAGTACTCGGACGTGCTCCGCGCGCTCCTGCGGGCGACCGGCCGCCACGTGCGGCTGCTGTCCGCTGAGGGCGTGCCGCTGGCGGCCACGGACGGCGGGGCGGGAGTGCCGGCCGCGGTGGCGGACGGCGTGCTCGCCGGCGTGGCCGGACCGGTGGTCGACACACTCGACGGGCTGCGGGCCACGGCGCTGCCCGTGCGTGCGGGGACGACGGTGGCCGGTGTGCTGCTGACCGTGGGTGCCGATGACCCGCGCGTGCGGGCGCTGGCCCGTGCCGCCTTCACCGCGTTGCTCATCGGCACCGTGCGCGCCGGGGACGACTCGGCCGGGGTCTCGGCGCAGCACACACCGGCCGACGTCGTCGCCGCGCTGCGGTCCGGGGCGGTGAGCCGCTCGGTGTGCGTGGCGGCCGCTGGGCTGGGCATCGATCCGCAGCGGCCGCCGGCCGGTGCCGTACTGCACTACAGCGGCTCCCGCCTGCGCGCCTGGTCCACGGCCCTCGCCTGGCTGGAGCACCCGTTGCAGCAGGAGGGCCGCACGGCGTGGACGGTGGTGCCGGACGAGGCCGTGCTCACCCGCCTGCAAAGCCGCCTGCGCCTCATGACCGGCGACGAGTCCGCCGATCACGTAGTGGCGGCGAGCGGCTCCCGCCCCGATTCGCCCGGAGGCCTGGCCCGGTCCTTCGCCGAGGCCGAGAGGCTGCTCGGCCTGGCCCGGGCCCAGCACGTCCCGCTGCTCACCTTCGAGAGCTGCGGGGTCGTCCAGGTACTGCTGCCCCTCCCGCGCGCACGTCTCGAGGCGTACGCCGAGACGCACCTCGGGCCGATCCGGCAGCGCCCGGAGCTGATGGCGACGCTGCGTGCCTGGCTGGCCGAGAGGGGCAGCCGGCAGAGCGTCTCCGAACTACTCCATCTGCACCGCAACTCGGTGGGCTACCGGGTGGGTCAGATCAAGAACCTCCTCGGCACGGACCCCCTGCTTCCCGCCGCCTCGGCGGAGCTGCACCTGGCGCTCACGGCCCTGGACCTGCTCGCCGCCGACGACCGGCAGATGCGCGGCGACGACGAGCCGGTGCCGGCCGGACGCTGATCCGGCATTTCGTTCTTCGCTGCGCCGCCGACCGGTGCCGCGGCGCTTTCCCGTGTACCCGCGCGACCCTGCCGCTGTACTCACTCGACCCTGCCGTGGCCTGGGCCATCGGCCTTGCGAACAGGCAACACGCCCGCGAAACCAAGATGTGGCACAGGGGCGTTGACAGCACCGGTCGGCGGGGGCAGAGTACCTCGCAATACGTTCCACCGCCTCGCAATGCGAGACGGAAGAGGATGAGGAGGCCGCCCGGTGCGAGCCATGGTGCAGACCGATTTCGGCGGTCCCGAGGCCGTGTTCCTGCAGAACGTCCCGGAGCCCGTGTGCGGACCGCGTGACGTCGTCGTCGAGGTCGCGTACTGCGGGCTGAACCGCCTGGACCTGATGCAGCTCAAGGGTCCTGGCCTGATCCCGGGCTTCCGCCTTCCCCACGTGCCGGGCATGGACTTCGCCGGGACGGTGGTGGCGACCGGATCCGCGGTCGGCTCGGTCGTCCCCGGTGACCGGGTCATCGCCGATCCCACCCAGGGCTGCGGCAGCTGCCCGCGCTGCGCGGTGGGCGACCGTGCGTACTGCGTCAGACCGCGCATCCTCGGCGGCAACGCCCCCGGCGCGCTGGCCGAATACGTCCTGGCGTCCGCGGAATCGGTCGTCCAGGTCCCCGAGTCCCTGCCGCTCGACGCGGCCGTCACCCTGCCCACCGCCTTCGCGACGGCATGGCACGCGGTGCACACCGTCGGGTCACTCGCCGCCGGTGAGACCCTCGTCGTGCACGCGGGCGCCAGCGCCGTCAGCCTGGCGGCCATCGCACTGGCCAAGCGGGCCGGCGCCTCGGTCGTCGCCCTGGCCGGCAGCGAGGCGAAGCGGGCCGCGGCCCGCGCGGCGGGCGCGGACCTGGTGCTGCCCAACCAGGACCCGGACTCGGTGAAGACGGTGTCGGTCTTCACCGACGGCGCGGGGGCGGACCTGGTCCTGGACCACGTCGGCACCGACACCTGGCGTACCTCACTGGACTGCCTCGGCATCCGCGGACGTCTGCTGCTGATGGGCAACACCAGCGGCGACCAGGTGACGTTCTCGCTCCAGGAGGTCTTCCACCGTGGCCTGAAACTGCTGGGCACCGGCGGCTACAGCTCGGCCGACTTCGTCGCCGCCACGTCGGCCTGCTTCGCCGACGGCCTGCGCCTGCCCACCGCCGCCCGGTTCCCGCTGGAGGATCTGGCCGACGCCTGGGACGTGCTCGCCGCCCGCGACACCATCGGCAAGGTCGTGATCGAGCCATGACCGACCTTCTGATCGTGGGCGGCGACGTCGTCACCATGGACTCCGCCCGGCGGGTCCTCACCCGGGCGACGGTCGCCGTGTCCGGGAACAGCATCGCCGCTCTCGGCACGGCCGAGGACCTGCGCGCCCGCTTCCCGGGGGCGCGGGAGATCGACGCGTCGGGCTGTGTCGTGATCCCGGGTCTGGTCGACGCCCACCAGCACGCGACCGTCGATCCCCTCGTACGCAGCATGATCCCGGACCACATCGGCTCGCAGGAGTCGATATTCGACTGGATCGTCCCGCTGCACGCCCACGCCGACGGTGACGACGACGAACTGGCCGCGACCATCACCGCCGTGGAGTGCCTGTCCCGGGGCATCACCACGATGCTGGAGCCGGGCACGGTGGCCTACCCGGAACGAGTGGCGGCGGGGCTCGGCGCCGCGGGTGTCCGCGCCCGGGTCGGCGGCTGGGGCTGGGACACCAAGGACGTGCCGTTCGGTGCGCCCGCCGACGAGGTGCTCGCCCGGCAGGAGGACATCGTCCGCTCCCTGCCGGCCACCGGACCCGTCACCGGGTGGGTGACGCTGGTGGGCCACGACCTCGCGAGCGACGAGCTCTTCACCGGAGCGGTGAGCCTGGCCGAGCGGCTCGATGTCCAACTGACCTGGCACATCTCGCCGGGACCCGCCGACATCGAGGCCTACGCGCTGCGCTGCGGGCGCCGGCCGGTGGTCCACTTCCGCGAGCTGGGCGTCCTCGGCCCGCGCCTGCTGCTGGGGCACGCCGTGTGGCTCGACGACGCGGAGGTCGACGCGATCCTGGAGACCGGTACCGCGGTCGCCGCCTGCCCGGGGGCCTATCTGCGTCTCGCCCAGGGGTACACACGTGCCTCCCGCCACGCCGAACTGGTGCGGCGGGGCGGGAGGGTCGCCCTGGGCTGCGACGCGCACAACGCCGGCGACGCCCCGGACGTCCTCCTGGCGGCGTATCTGTTCGCCGGCCTGGAACGTGACCGCGATCTGCCCGACCCGGTCCGCGCCGAGCAGGCGTTCGCCCTCGCGACGATCGACGGCGCCCGGGCGATCGGCCTGGGCGAACGGATCGGCTCCCTCGAAGTGGGCAAGGCGGCCGACATCGTCGTGCTCGACACCCGCGACCCCGCCTGGATGCCCCGCGGCGACCTCGCCCGCCAGCTCGTGTGGGGCCATGTGTCGCGCACCGTCCGAGACGTGCTGGTCGACGGCCGCGTGGTCGTCCGCGACCGGCACCCGACCGGCGTCGATCTCGCGGCCGTCGCCGCGGCCGCCGCCGAGCGATCCGCCGCCCTGCTGCGGCGCGCCGGCATCACACCCCGCTCCACCTGGCCGGCGGAGCCGGCGCCCGCCAGTAAGGAGACCCGCCGTTGAACATCTTCGATACATCCGAGTCGCCGCCGGCGAAGAAGCGGCGTCTGCTGCCGCACCCGGCAGTATCGCGGCCGACCGCGACGACCACCACGCTCATCGCGGGCGGTCACGACCGCCGGATGGGTTTCCCGTGTGCCTCCTGCGCCGGACTCGACCGGGCCGTCCGGCCCGCCGACTGATCGCCATCCCCACGTCACTCCCACCGCCCCGCCGGGGGCGGTGCCACCCAGCGAACGGAACCACGCACATGACTGCAAAAAGCACGTTCTGGCGTCCTCGGGCCGCGGTCGGCCTCGCCCTCGCAGGAGCCCTCGCGCTCTCCGGCTGCGCCGGCAACGCGGCGACGGCCCCCAAGGCGACCGGCTCGGCGAGCGCCGGCAGCGACTCCCGCCTCAAGGAGCCGGACGTCAACGGCGACGGCAAGGTCGTCATAGGTGTCCTCAGCCCCGGCGACATCAACGACCACGGCTACTACCAGAGCTTCGTCGACTCGGCGGACGCCTTCGCCAAGGAGAAGGGCTGGACGATCGTCAAGCGCGGCAGCGTGCCCCCGAGCGACGCACTCACCGCGGCACGGGCGCTGTGCCAGCAGCACGTCGACATGGTCGCGCTCGCCGCGAGTGAGCTCAAGACCGCCGTCCCCGCCGCCGAGGACCCGGTCTGCGGCAAGACCGCCTGGTACATGCCGGGGCAGGCGGGTTCCGCCCCGATCCCGCGGGTTCTGCTGTCCACCGACGACCCCAACCAAAGTATGTTCGCCGCCGGCTACGCCGCGGGCTTGAAGATGAAGGCAGCCGGCTACACCAAGGCCGGGTTCATCACCGGCACCAAGGCCGACTTCAGTGTCGCCGCCGCCAAGGCCTTCCTGGCCGGGATCCGTGAGGTCGTCCCGAAGACCACCCTGACGAGCACCTACACCGGCGACTTCAACGACTCGGCGAAGGCCAAGGAAGCCACCCAGGCACAGATCAGCCAGGGCGCCAAGGTCATCTACCCCTACCTCGGCGGCGCGACCGACGCCGCGGCGCAGTTGGCGAACGCGGGCGGCGCGCTGACCCTCACCCCGGGCACCGACCGGTGCGACTCGACCGGCCCGAAGTTCGACATCTCCGTGATCTTCGACCCGGGTGACTACTTCCGCGCCGCGCTGGAGGAGTTCGCCAAGGACAACCTGAAGATGGGCACCGTGCGCGAGTGGCAGTTGGGCGCCGATCCCTACCCGACCGTCAAGATCTGCAAGGGCCAGGGCGACGAGAACCAGAAGCTCGCGCAGTTCATGAAGAAGATCGGCGACAAGGAGATCGACGCGGCGGCCGAGGTCAAGCGCCTCGGCTGACGTGCCGATACCGACGAGGAAGATCAGAGATGACATCGACGACCTCAGCGGTTCCGATCCTTGAACTGCGCGGCATCACGAAGTCCTACGGATCAGTCACGGCCTGCGACGGCGTGGACCTCAGGGTCGACGCCGGCGAGATCCACGGACTCCTGGGGGAGAACGGGGCGGGCAAGTCCAGCCTCATGAAGGTCCTGCTGGGGCTGGTCCGGCGGGATGCCGGCACCGTCCTGGTGCGCGGTGAGGAGGTCGCGCTGGACAGCCCGCAGGAAGCGGCCGAGCTGGGCATCGGCATGGTGCACCAGCATTTCAGCCTCATCAACGGGCTGACCGTGTGGGAGAACGTGGCGCTCGGCGACACCGGCAAGGTGAACAAGCAGGCCATCTGTGCCGACATCGCCGAGGTCTGCGCACGATACGGGCTGCCGATCGACCCTGAGGCGCGCGTCGACGCACTCTCGGCGGGTGAACGGCAGCGCGTCGAGTTGGTCAAGTGCCTGCGGCGCAACCCTCAGATCCTGGTCCTGGACGAGCCCACCTCGGTGCTGACCCAGGCCGAGTCGGAGGAGTTGTTCGCCGTGCTCGGCCGGGTGGTGCAGGAGGAGGGACGCGCTGTCATCCTCATCAGCCACAAACTCGCCGAGATCGCCCGGGCCACGGACCGGGTGACGGTCCTGCGCAAAGGCGGTGTCGCCTTCCGGGTGGTCACGGCAGAGACCACGCCGCAGGTACTCGCTCAGCAGATGGTGGGCCGCGAGGTGTCGCTGGGCGAGGAGGCCGCCGCCCTCGGCCTGCTGCCGGTGCAGAAGGCACGCACCGGCGCCGACGGGGCCCACGACCAGCGGCAGCCCGTCCTGCGCCTCGCCGGACTCACCGTCGAGCAAGGCGGGGTCAGGATCCTCGAAGACGTCGATCTCACCGTGGGCGCGGGCGAGATCGTCGCCCTCTACGGCGTCGAGGGCAGCGGCCAGGCGATGCTCGGAAGCGTCCTCGCCGGGCTGATACCGCCGACCGCCGGCACCATCGAGGTCGCCGGGAGCAGCATCGACGTGACCCGCCCCGGCGCGCTCGGGAAGGCCGGTCTCGGCATCGTGCCGGAGGACCGGCACCAAAGCGGCGTCGTCCTCGACATGAGCGTCGCCGAGAACCTGACGATGAAGTCGCTCGACAAGGTCGGCGGCCGGTTCCTGTTGCGGCGGCGGGCGATGCTCGCCGAGGCCCGCCGCCTCGCGGACGAGTTCAGCATCGTCACACCGTCGCTGGACGCGCCCGTGCGCAGTCTGTCCGGCGGCAACCAGCAGCGGGTCGTACTCGCCCGGGAACTGTCCGGTGGCACGCGCGTCCTGGTGGCCGCGCAGCCCACCCACGGGCTTGACGTCGGTGCCATCGAGGACATGTATGCCCGACTGCGCAAGGCGGCCGCCGAAGGCGTCGGAGTGCTGCTCATCTCCACCGAACTCGAGGAAGTCATGGCCCTTGCAACCTGGATCGCGGTGATCTCCTCCGGACGGATCACCGGATCACTCCCTGTCTCGGAGGCGAACTCCGAGCGGCTCGGCATGCTGGTCGGCGGTGAGGCCGCATGAGTGCCGCCCCCCTGACGGATGCGGACGACCTCGGCCGACGCTTCCTCGCCCGGCTCCGACCGGGGCGCCGCGGCTGGCTGACAGCGGGCCTCACACTCCTGCTCGTCGCTGTCGCCGGGGCCGCGTCCGCGCTGCTGCTCATGGCGACCGGTGCCTCGCCGAGCGCTTCGCTGGACGCGATATGGACCGGGTCTCTGGCCAGCACCACGGGATGGACGACGACGCTGCTCAACGCGGCGCCGCTGCTGCTGGTCGCGCTCGGTGCGTGCATCTGCGCGTCAGCCGGCACGTTCAACATCGGCCAGGAGGGGCAGGTGCTCATCGGCGGCCTGGCCGGAGCCTGGGTCGGGCTGCGGCTGGCCATGCCAGGCCCGATGCTGGTCGTCGTCGTGCTGATCGCCGCCGCGGTCGGCGGTGGCGCCTGGGCCGCGCTCAGCGCTCTGATGCTTCGCTTCCGCGGCGTCAACGTCCCGGTGAGCACCCTGCTGATGACGTTTCTCGCCATCCAGCTCGTCGCGTTCGTGGTCAGCACGCCGTGGGGTCTGCAGGAGAGCGTGCAGAACTCCTCGGGAATCGCCGACGCCCAGTCCAACCCCCTGCCGGCGAACGCCCAGCTCGCGAGCTTCGGGCAGTATCCGTCGCTCCAGCTGAACACCGGCCTGTTCATCGCGCTCGTCGCCGCGGTCGGTGTCGCCCTCGTCCTGAGTCGCAGCCGGTGGGGCTTTCGGGTGCGCATGGTCGGACTGAATCCGCTGACGGCCAGGCACACCGGTATCCGGGTGGCCGCCCTCGGCGGCTTCACCCTGGCGTTGTCAGGCGCTTTCGCAGGGCTGGCGGGAGGACTGCTGCTGGCGAGTCCGATCGGCACCAACCGGCTGCAGGCCGGGCTCTCGGACAACGTCGGCTGGGACGGCCTGCTCGTCGCGCTCGTCGCGCGGAACCGGCCCCTGGTCGCGATCCCGGTGTCGTTCGTGTTCGCCGTGCTGCGTGCGGGCGGAGACTTCCTCGCGGCCACCGGCGTGCCGTACTACCTCGTCGACATCGTCAAGGCGTTGCTGGTCCTCGCGTTCGTCGCGCCGCCCTTCCTCGTCGATCTCTTCCGCAGGCGCCGCGGTGCCAAGCCGTCGACGGCGCCCGCCGTGTCCGTCGTCCCGACCAAGGTGAGGGCAGCCGCGTGAGCGTTCTGGACAGCACCACGACCATCCTCGCGAGCGGTGTCCGGCTGACCGTGCCGCTGGCGTTCGTCGCCTGCGGTGAGTACCTGGCCGAGCGCGCCGGCACGATGAACATCTCCGTCGAGGCGATGATGCTCGGCGCCGCGTTCACCTCCGTCGCCACCGCCAGCGCGACCGGCAGCGCCACCACCGGCCTGGCGGTCGGCGTCGTGACCGGACTCGTCATCGGCTTCGTGCACGGCAACCTCTCCCACCGCGCCCAGATCAACACCTTCGTCATCGGCCTGGTGCTGAACGCGCTCGTGCTCGGGCTGACGAGCTACCTGATCACGACGGAGCAGTTCGCCTCGCACCAGGTCGGGATGCTGTCGATCCCGCTGTTGCAGGACATCCCGCTCATAGGCAAGCCGCTGTTCTCCGAACGCTGGCCCGCCTTCCTTCTGATCCTGCTGGTGCCACTCACCTGGTGGTTGGTGGAGCGCAGCCGCTGGGGCCTGGAACTGCGGGCGGTGGGGGAGAACCCGCAGGCCGCAGACGTCACGGGCATCAAGGTGAACCTGCGGCGCCGGCAGGCCCTGCTGTGGTGCGGCGCACTGGCCGGTCTCGGCGGCGCCTACCTCGCGGTCGGCGAGGTCGGATCGTTCAACCAGAACATGACCGCCGGGCGCGGATACATCGTCATCGCCGCGGTGATCTTCGGGGCGTGGCGGCTCGGCCGGACCATGCTCGGCTGCCTGGTGTTCGGCCTCTCCGACGCGATGCGCCTGGCGCTCCCGGCGCTCGGCGTCACCCTCAACGCCCAACTGCTCGTCGCGGCCCCGTACCTGCTCGCACTGCTCGCCATGCTGCTGTTCACCACCCAGCACCGGGAACCCGCCGCACTCGGACGGCCCTTCGTGCGCGGGTCGACCTGACGGTCTCCGCGCGCACGCGTTGTGTCCGCAGCACATCGACCCGCGGACGCGCCCAGACCTACGCTCGAAGAAATCACACCACTCACGATGGAGGTACCGTGGCCACCGGTCTTACCACGGCCCGCTGGACTCATGTCGCGCTGCCCACCGGCGATCTCGACAAGTCGATCGCGTTCTACACCTCGCTGACTCCCCTGGTCGTGGTCGAGCGGTTCAAGGACGCCGACGGTGAGAGCGTCTGGCTCTCCAACGACAAGCAGGTCGAGACGCCGTTCGTGCTCGTCCTGGTGTCGTTCAACAAGGACAAGGGCAACCAGCAGGGCCTGCTGCACCCGTTCGCGCACCTCGGCATCGAGGTGCCGGCGCGCGAGGACGTCGACGCGCTCGCGGACAGGGCCCGCGAGCTCGGCTGCCTGCACTGGGAGCCCCGGCAGATGCCCGATCCCATCGGCTACATCTGCGCCCTGAAGGATCCCGACGGCAACGTCGTCGAGATCTCCCACGACCAGCGGGTCTTCGACACCGTTCGCGAGAAGTGGGGTTCGCACTGAAAGACACCCGCGCCGCGGTCGAGGCGTACCTCGCGGCGCTGAACGCGCACGACGCCGACGCCGTGGCCGCCTGCGTGGCCGAGGACTTCGTCAACGAACACACGTCGTCGACGGGAATCAGCCGCAGGGGCCGCGCCGAGTACCGCGCTGCGCTGACCGGGTTCCTGGAGAACTTCGGGGACCTGCACTACGCACCCGAGCGATTCCTCGTCGACGGCGAGTCGGCCGCGGTGCCGTACGTCATGACGTTCCGGATGCGCTCGGCGGGCGACCGTCCCGTGCGCGTCCGCGGGGTCTTCCTGTTCACCGTCGCCGGCGGTCTCATCACGCGCCGCACGGACTACTGGGACAGCGGCGAGGTGCGGCGCCAGCTCGCCTGACTCCCCGGAACAGCCTCCTGAACACCCCGTCCGCCTTTCGCGCGGACGGGGTGTCGGCGTATCAGCTTACGGCTCGCATATCGCTTGGCATGATGGCGTCTCGCATTGCTTGACACGGCTCCGTCTCGCATTGAAAGATGCCGTCATGCAAGTGGTGACGACACAGGCCGGCCTGGGCCGGATCGAGGGTGGGGCCATCGCCCTGCTGGACACGCCTTTCCCGCACATCGGCGCGGTCCTCGAGCAGGAGGGCTCACTGCTGAGCCTGGCGTCCCGCGCCGTGTGCCGGCGCGTCTCATTCGACGAGGTCACGCTCAGGGCGCCCCTGGGCCGCCCCCGCGCGGTGTGGGGCGTCGGGCTCAACTTCGAGTCCAAGGCGGCCCGGACCGGCCGGGAACTGCCCGAGCAACCGATTCTGTATCTGGCCGCGTCGTCCGCCGTGACGGAAACCGGCGCGCAGGTGATGTTCCCGCAGACCGTGACCGAACCCGACTACGAGGGGGAGATCGCGGTCGTCGTCGGGCGCAGGCTGTACCAGGCGGGCGAGTCGGAGATCTGGCCCGCGATCGCCGGTATCACCGCGGCCAACGACATGACGGCGCGTGATGTCATGCGCACCACCGGCGTGCCCGCCCTGGCCAAGAGCTACCCGGGCTTCACGCCCCTCGGCCCGTCGCTCCGCACCCTCGACGACCTCGGCGACCGCGACGCGATCCGCGTACGGACCCGGGTCAACGGCGAACTCCTGCAGGACGACACGAGCGCCGGGATGATCTTCCCGATCCCCGATCTGCTCAGCAGGCTGTCGTGGTTCACCGCACTCGAACCCGGCGACGTCGTCCTCACCGGAACCCCGGCCGGCACCGGCCAGGACCGCGCGTGTTTCCTCGCCGACGGCGACGAGATACGCGTCGAGGTCGACGGCGTGCTGCCCCTCGTCACCCGCGTGGTGCGTCCCGCGTGACGCCTGCCCGTGCGACCACCCCGTAGACCAAGCCGGTCAGCCGACCGTCCCTCACTCCCTGGGAGCCCACAGCGATGTCCAACTCCTCCGAGTCGTCCTACGACCTCGTCCTGGCCGGCGGCACCGTCATCGACCCGGCGTCGGGCACCAACGCCCGGCTCGACGTGGCGGTCACCGGTGACCGCATCGCCGCGATAGGGGAGGGACTGGCGGCCGACGCGGCCCGCACGATCGACGTCACCGGTTCCACCGTGCTGCCGGGCCTCGTCGAGGGCCACACCCACATCTTCCAGTACGTCTCCGCTGTCGGCGCCCCGGCCGAGGAGGCCCACCTGCGCCGCGGCGTCGTCGCGGCGGCCGACGCCGGCACGGCCGGCGCCTCCACCTTCGCGGCCTTCCGCAAGCTGGTGGTCGAGGCGAACCCGCTGCGCATCGTCAACTTCCTCAACGTCTCGGTGCTCGGTCTGATCGACTTCCGGTTCGGCGAGCTGCTGAACCCCGACACCCTGGTCCCCGAGGACGCGCTCGCCACCGCCGAGGCCCACCCCGACATCGTGCGCGGCTTCAAGATCCGCCTCTCCGAGGACGTCGTCGGAGAGAACTGGGAGCCGTTGCTGAAGAAGTCCGTGGCGCTGGCCGAACAGGCCGGTCTCCCGCTGATGCTGCACATCGGCGAGACCGCGGAGCCGCTGCCCGTCGTCCTCGACTATCTGCGCCCCGGCGACATCGTGGCGCACTGCTACACCGGCAAGCCGCACGGGATCCTCGACGGCGACCGCGTGCAGCCCGCCGTCACCGAGGCCCGGGAGCGCGGCGTGCTGTTCGACTCCGCCCATGGCAAGAGCAACCTCAGCTTCGAGGTGGCGCGTCGCGCCATCGCCGACGGCTTCCTGCCCGACGTCCTCAGCTCCGACACCAGCGCGCGCAACTGGCGCGGCCCGGTGTTCGACCTGCTCACCAGCATCTCCAAGCTGGTCGCCCTCGGCGCGCCGCTCGAGGAGTGCGTCCGGCGGGCCACCGTCGCGCCGGCCCGGCTGCTCGGGCTCGACGCCGAGGGCTACGGGCGCCTGGAGGTCGGCGGGCGGGCCGACGTCACGGTCGTCGACTGGACCGACGAGGTCACCCTGCCCGACGCCGCGGGCAACACCATCGTCGCGCCGCGCCTGGAACCGACCGTGGTGCTGCACGGCGGCACCGAGGTCGACATCGTGCCGTGGCGGGGCCTGCGGCCGGCCTGACACACCCACACATTCCGCCCGGGGAGGATCCGATGACCGCTGGTGACGTCCATCTGCTGCGGCGCCAACTGCGAGCCGCCCTGACGGCCGGGGGACCAGCCGTCGGCACGTTCGTCAAGCTGGCGTCGCCCGACGTGGTGGAACTGGCCGAGGCGGCCGGGTTCGTGTTCGTGGTCGTCGACCTCGAACACTCCACCCTCACCGAGCGGGACGCCGTCGGCCTGGTGCGTCACGCGGACGTGTGCGGCCTGCCGGCCCTGGTCCGCGTGCCCGAGGTGGACGCCGCCGCCGTCAACCGGCTGCTGGAGGCGGGGGCGGCGGGAATCCAGCTGTCCATGCTCACCCGGGTCGACCAGGCCGAGGCACTCGTGGCGGCGACCCGGTTCGCGCCGGCCGGCCGCCGGTCGGTGAGCCTGGCCAACAGGGCCGCCCGGTTCGGTGCGGTCCCGCCGGCCGGATTCCTGCGAGCCGAGCAGGACGACCCGCCGGTGCTGGTCGGCCAGATCGAGACGGCGCGGACGGATCCGCTGCCGGATCTCCTCGCCGCTCTCGACGTGTGCTTCGTCGGCAGCACCGACCTCGCGGTCGACCTCGGTCTGCCGGCGGACCCGGCGGTGCTGCGCGCCGCGGTCGATCGGGTGAGGGACGCGGCCCGCTCCGCGGCGGTGGCGTTCGGCGGCTGGGCGCCGACCCGGGGCGCCGCGGCGGACCTGGGCCTCGGCGACGCCGGCTACCTGGTCGTCGGCTCGGACCTGCAGATGTTGGCGGCCGGCCTGAGAGCGGCCGCCGGAGAGGAAAACCAGTGAGCACACGCAACGCAGCGCTGTTCAGCACCGTCGTCAACTGGGACGAGCTGCCGGTGACCCAGGTGCGGGCGGGCGTCCGCCGTCGCGTCTACGCGACGGACGAGGTGATGATCTGCCACCACGAGCTGGAGGCCGGCATGACGCTCAACCCGCACCGGCACGAGGACTTCGACCAGCTGGTCCATATCGCCGAGGGGCGTGCGAACTACTACGTGGACGGTGTCGCGCACGACATGCGTGCCGGATCGTTCCTGCTCGTTCCCCGCGGCAGCGAGCACTACGTGGAGCCGACGGAAACCCCCTGCGTGAACATCGACTTCTTCGTCCCGCCGCGGGCCGACCTGCTGCCCTGACCGGCGTACGGGCTCACCACGTACGCGTCCGGCCCACACGGGAATCCCGTGGGGGCCGGACGACATGCGGGCGCCGCGACTGGTCAGCCGCCGTTGGGTCCGTCTTCGGAGGTGCCCAGCCGCTGCGACAACGCGCGGGCGGTCTCCAGCAGCGCCTGGGCCATCGGCGACGTGACATCGTCGGAAACGGTCGCCGTCGTGCCGACGATCGCCAGCGTTCCGCTGATCGTGTCGCCCTCGAAGATCGGCGCCGCGACCGTGCGGACCCCGTTGACCGTGGGGGAGTTGACCGACAGGCCGTGCTTCCGGATGGCTTCCAGCTCCTCGGTGAGCTCGGCCGACTTGCGGACCGCGCGAGGCAGCGTCGGTACCTGCTCCGGGGGCAGGAACGCGAGGAAGACGCGTCCCTGTGCCGAGGACGTGAGGTTCAGGCGCGAGCCGACCCGGACGCTGATACGCACCATGTGGTCGGTGTTGTCCACCGAACGCACCACGGTCGCCGACTCGCCGTCCCAGACCGACAGCACGATCGTCTCGTCGATGCGCCTGACCAGTTCCTCCATGTACGGCTCGGCGGCGGCGACGATCGGCAGGCCGGCACGCGCGGCCGTGGCGAGTGTGAGCACCTGAGGGCCGAGGGAGTACAGCGAGGTGCGCTCGTCGTACCGCAGCAGGTTCGCCGCCCGCAGCGCCTTCGTGTAGCGGTGCGCGGTCGCCTTGCTCGCCCCGAGACGCGCGGTGATCTCGTTGAGGCTCATGTGCGGCTTGCCGACCGTGAACGAGCCGAGGATCAGCGCCGCACGCTGCACCGTCTGGATCGTCGGCGCTGTCCTGTCCGGGCCGTCCTGCTCACCGGTGCCGCGCGCCTTCGTGGGCATGGATTCCTCGCTCCTGTTCGTAGTCGGTCATAAGACACTAAACGAAACGCCGTATCGAATAAAGTAATGGTAAGGCGCAGGGCAGTCGGGCGTGAAGGGTTTCGGGACTCTCAGCGGTGCTGAGGCTTCACTCGGAGGAGTGCCCCGGCGTGATCGAGCATGCCGGGTCGAGCAGGGCGGCGATGTGGTTGACGGCCAGGGCCGCTTCGCCGAAGCCGATCGAGATGAGGCTGACCTTGCCGTCGTAGTCGGCGATGTCGCCGGCCGCGAAGACACGCTCCCGGCTGGTGCGCATCGTGGGGTCGACGAGGATACGCCGACGGCGCAGCTCCAGCCCCCACTGCTCGATCGGGCCGAGATCGGCGATGAAGCCGAGCGCGGCCACGACGGACTGGGCGGGCAGCGTGATCGGGTCGCCGTCGGAGCTCGCGACCACGACCTCCGACACCGTACCGTCACCGGAGATCTTCTCGACCTCGTAGGGCGTCAGGACCCGCACTGAGGACGCGTGCACCTGCTCGACGGTGCGTTCGTGGGCGCGGAACCGCGTGCGCCGGTGCACCAGCGTCACCGACGAGGCGATCGGCTCCAGTGACAGCGCCCAGTCCAGTGCGGAGTCCCCGCCGCCGACCACGACGACGTCCTGTCCGGCGAGCTCGTTCAGCCGAGGCACGAAGTACCGCAGCCCCCGGCCCAGGTACTCGGAGCCCACGGGGAGCTCGCGGGGGATGAAGTTGCCGATCCCGCCGCAGACGAGCACCGCGCCCGCGGTGATCCGCGCGCCGGCGTCGGTCGTGGCGACGATGCCCTCGCCCGTGTCGTCCAGCCGGGTCACCCCGTGCCCGAGCAGGTAGGCGGGGTTCCACCGCCCGGCCTGCTCGGCCAGCCGGTCCACAAGGTCCTGGCCGCGGACGGCGGGGAAGCCGGCCACGTCGTAGATGAACTTCTCGGGGTACAGCGCGGCGATCTGGCCGCCCACCTCGGGCAGGGCGTCGGCGACCGCGACGCTCAGGCCGCGGAAGCCGGCGTAGTACGCGCCGTAGAGCCCCGTAGGGCCGGCGCCGATGATGAGCAGGTCGACGGAGGCCTCGGGGCCGGCGTCCGTGGCCGGGAGGCCGGTCACGCGCCCACCTCAGGGTGGTCGTGGCCGGCCTTGCCGACCTTGCGTGCCCCGCCGGGCGAGCCGAGCGGTTCGGTGCCGAGGGTGAAGAACTCGGCGTTGATGCGCTCGAACTGCTTGCTCTGCTCCGGCAGGTCCTCGTGATGGAAGATCGAGATCTGCGGGCAGACGGGTTCGCAGCGCCCGCACTCGACACATTCGTCGGGCTGGATGTAGAGCATCCGGTCGCCCTCGTAGATGCAGTCGGCCGGGCACTCCTCCATGCACGACTTGTCCATGACGTCGATGCAGGCCTGCGTGATGACGTACGGCACGAGCTTGTTGCCCTTCACACGGTCGCACAGCATGCGAGACGGTGTATTTCAATGTGGAACAGGATGATGACTGTGCCGGGCCGGGGTGTCAACCGCGAGACGAATGCTTGACACCTTGAGAATGCTGGGGGACTCTGATGCGACATACGAGATGGCGTCTCACAGCACGCCACTCGGGTCGGGACTTGTGAGAGGCAAACTCCCCATGGGAAGCAACCCCCGGACCCTCCCAGCGCCGATGATCGTCGAGGACTGGGACCAGCTCACCTTCCGGGTCAACCGCGAGGCCTACCGCAGCGCGGAGATCTTCGCCCGGGAACGCGGCTGGGTGTGGATGCACACCTGGCTCTACCTCGGGCACGAGACGGAGATCCCCAACCCCAACGACTTCAAGGTCCGTACGCTCGGCGGCCGGCCGCTGATCTTCTGCCGGGACACTGCCGGCGAGGTGCACGCGTTCCTGAACTCCTGCCCCCACCGCGGCACCGTGCTGTGCCGCGAGAACGAGGGCTCGACCAGGCTTTTCCAGTGCTTCTACCACGCCTGGACGTTCCGCAACAACGGCGAGGTCGCCGCGATCCCCGACGCCGGGGCGTACGAGTCGAGCGACGAGTTCCGGGCGTCGATGGGGCTGCGTAGCGTGCCGCGCCTGGAGACCCACGAGGGGTTCGTCTTCGTCTCCTTCGACCCCGACGTTCCACCGCTGCTCGAGTACCTCGGCGACGCGGCCGACTACATGACGATGATCCAGCAGCAGCACGCCGGCGGCATGACCACACTGCCCGGCACACAGCTCTACAGCGTGCGCGGCAACTGGAAACTCGCCGTCGAGAACGCCATGGACGGGTACCACTTCGCGCCGACGCACAACACGTTCGTCGGCTACCTGCGGGAGAGCGGCTACGCCGTCACCGACGACAACCAGTACGCCTACAACCTCGGCAACGGCCACGGGCTGCTGGTCCTGACCGGGCACGGCGGACGGATCAGCATGATCTGGGAACCGCGCTTCGGCGAGGACGAGCGGGTCCGTACCGAGGCCCACCGGGCCGAGATGACACAGCGGCTGGGGGAGAAGCGGGCGCACTACGTGGCCGACGAGAGCCACATCCTGTTCGTGTTCCCGAACCTGCTGCTGTTCGACATCGAGGGGCTGTCGATCCGGCAGCTGGAGCCGGTGGCGCCCGACCAGACCGACGTACGTGCCTGGCAGCTCGTCCCGCGCAACGAGGACCCCGACACGCGCGCCCTGCGCATGAAGACGGTCGTCAGCTTCGTCGGCCCGGGCGGGCTCGCGACGCCGGACGACATCGAGGCGTACGAGGCGGTCCAGCGCGGCATCCAGGCCACGGCGGGCACCGCCGCGCCCGAACTGGACTACAGCGACATGTCGCGCGGCATGGCCGACGAGGCCAAGGGCGTGCAGGGCAGGTCCATCGACGAAGGCGCGATGCGGGGCTTCTGGCGGCACTGGATCGAAGCCACCGGGCTCGATGACGGCATCGAGGTCAACGGCGAGCGACCGGCGTCCTTCCTGGCGGGGAGGGACGTGCGATGAGCGCGATCGTCAACCGCGGCGCCGTGCGATGCGCCGGACGTACCGTCACCCGGCAGGAGGTGGAGGACTTCCTCTACGCCGAGGCGGACATCCTCGACCACTGGGACTACGACGGCTGGCTTGCCCTCTTCGAACCAGGCGCCCGCTACGAGATCCCGACCACCGACCACCGCCCCGGCTGGTCCCCGCACGAGACCGGATCGTTCGTCGACGACGACTGGGACCTGCTGAACGCGCGGGTCAAGCGCCTGAAGTCCCGCAAGGCGCACGCCGAGAACCCGCACTCGCGCACGCACCGGCTGGTGTCGAACGTGCGGCTGTCCGAGGGGGACACGGAGGACTCCTTCCGGGTGGCGGCGTCCTTCGTGGTGCACCGCGCCCGCGACGGGCACTTCGACGCCTACGTCGGGTGGTACGACCACCTGCTGGTGCCGACCGGGGACGGACTCCGTTTCCGGTTGCGGCGCTCGATCCTCGGCCACGAGTCGCTGGCGGCAGGCGCCCGGCTCAGCTTCATCCTCTAGTCGGCGGTGGAAGGTGACCCGATGATCCGACACACCCTGTCCTTCCGTTTCGCCGACGGAGCCGACCAGGCCACGCGGGAGTCCGTACTGGCCGAGCTGCGCACCTTCCCGGACCGGTACCCGGCCATGCGCGGCTTCGTCCTCGGCGAGAACATCAGCACCCGCGACCGGTCCTTCACCCACACGATGGCCGTCGACTTCGACAGCCAGGACGATCTGCTGGCCTATCTGGGCAGCGAGTCCCACGAGAGCTTCGTGCGCACGCGCTGGCGACCGGTGATCGACCGGCAGGCCATCACCTCGTTCGAGTACGCCGAGCGTCCGTCGCTCACCACAGGAAGGACACCGCCGGTGAGCACACGCCCGCACGGCCCGTACGGCATGGAGTACGCCCGGATCGAGGTTCCGGACATGCAGGCCACGATCGACTTCCTCGAGTACCACGTCGGGCTGCAACTGGAGCAGCGCACGGACGAGTACGCCTACCTGCGCGCCGACATCGAGCACCACGCGATCGAGCTGATCCACGCGCCCGAGCGCACCGACGGCTGGACGACCGCGGTCGGCTACAGCGTGGAGAGCGAGGAGGTCCTCGAACAGCTGCGCAAGAGCGTCGCCGACGCCGGCCTCGACATCCTGGACCTTCAGGAGCGGCAGCAGGCGCTGTGCGACAACGGCTTCGCGGTGAAGGACCCCAACGGCCTCGTCGTCGAGCTGTTCACCGAGTTCCAGGAGTACGCCGAGCCGCCGCACATCGAGATCCGGCCGCTCGACCTGGTGCACCCCTTCATCGCCACCGCGAAGTACGAGGAGACGCTGGACTTCTACCAGAACGTGCTGAAGTTCCTGCCCTCCGACTACGTCGTCGGCTCGACCACGTTCTTCCGCTGCGAGGACCGCTACCACCACAGCCTCGCGATTCAGAAGAACAAGGAGCACTTCACCGCGCACCTGTGCTTCGCGATGAAGAGCCTCGACCACGTCATGCGGATGCGCGCCCGCGCGCTGTACAAGGGTGCGCCGATCGCGTCCGACATCGTCAACCACTCGGCCTCGACGTCGATCGCGTTCTACCTGCACGACACGCGCTTCGGCCCGCGGTACGAACTGTGCGACCGGCACCGCGTGTTCACGCCGGAGGAGCACGAGACGCACCGGCCCCGCAGGATGCCGGCCGACCCGCGCAACATCGACGTGTGGCGTCCGGCCGCCGACGACTGGGGACGTTTTTGAGACACGAGCTGCTCGACGTCCTGCACTGGCTCGACGCGACCCCCGCCCCCCGCGGTCAGGAGCGGACGGCGGCCCACAGGTTGCGCGGCTGGTGCGCGGACCGGTGGCCGCACGTCGAGTGGGAGGTGCTGGAGCACGGCCCCGTAGGCGGCAGCCTCCTCGCCGCCCACGGGGCCGGTCCGTTGCTGTATTCCCACCTCGACACGTCGCTGGACGACGGCGACGCGTCGTACCGGCTCGTCACCGGCAACGCCGCACCGGTCGGCCCGCTCACCGCGGACGACGACACGGTGGCCGGCTTCGGTCTCGGGGTCGCCCGCGGGCCGGCGGCCGCCGCGCTGGTCGCGTTCGCCGAGGCGGGTTCCGGACGGCTGCTGCTCGCCGGCTCGGGGACGCACCGCCGCGACGGCGGAACCACCGGCCTGGAGGCCTACGCGGACGCGTACCCGCTTCCGCGGTCGGCGATCGTGGCCAAGTGCGGCCCGCCCACGCTGCTGTGGCACGAGCCGGGCGCGCTCTACCTGACCGTCCGGGTGACCGGCCGCGCCGGGGCCGCGATGGCGGCGGAGTCCGCCAAGCCGACCGGGGGAGTGGTCGCCCACGCCGGCGTCGTCCTGGACGAGCTGGCCCGCTGGCGCACGGACTACCTGGCGGCCGACCCGCGGGTGGGACAGACCGGCAGGGCGTGCGGCATCGGCGCGATCAGCGGGGGATGGCCGGACAAGCCGGACCTGCTGCCGGCCCAGCTGCGGATCGATCTGTACGTCGTCGCCGGTGACCGGGTGGAACCGGCCGTGCTGGCGGCCGAGCTGACCGACCGGCTGCGGGCGCGGTGCGCGGAGTCGGTGCTGCGGGACTGCACGGTCGATGTGGAGGCCGAGTCGGTCGCGCCGGCCGCGGCCACGTCGGCCGACGCCCCGGTGGTGACCGCTGCCCGTGCGGCCTGGCGCGACGAGTTCGGCGCGCAGCCGCCGCCGATCACCGGCTGGACAGGGTCCACCGACGGCGTCGTCCTGCGCGCCCGCGGCGTCGACACCGTGCGCCTCGGCCCGCAGGCGCAGCCGGCCGCCGACGATCCGCGTCGCGACGCACTGTCGTTGGCGCAGCTCGCGGCATACGCGCGCATCTACCGCAGGCTGTTGACCGAACTGCCGGCGTAGCCCGGGCGGTTACCGGATCCGGTGCTTCAACGGGCGCGGGCGGCGGCCGCATCGACGCGGCCGTGCTCGGCGCCATGCAGGTCTCGGAGCGCGGCGACCTCGCCGACGGGGTGGTTCCGGCAAGATGCCGGCCGGTATCGGCAGTCATGGACCTCGTGCACGGTGCCCGCCGGGCACCGCCGAGGAGGTCACCGCCAGGATGGCGGTGGAGGTGCGCATCCCCGCCTTCACCCGCTGACACCCTCCGTAAGGGGCGACAGCAGCGCCCGTAAGACCCGCGAGCAGGGCGGCGCCGTTCGGCGTGCGCAGCCCCGACGACCCGGTGCTCTCGCGGACTTCTTCGCCACGGCAGACAACCGCCGCAGCCAGATGCCGCAATGGCTGCGGCGGTCGGGAGTTCTCCCGGGCCGTACCACGACCCTCACCGAAACCGGCTGGTGGAGTTCGTCGGCGTTCGGCGGACTCAGCCGCGGACGCCGACGAGAATGACCGACCGTACCGAGAGGGGACGGTGTCACACGCCCCAGTCGTCGTTCACCGTGACGGCGTCGGCGATGTGGAAGCGGCCGCCGGGTACCAGCGGTGTGGTGGGCTCACCCATTTCGACGACGTGCTTGCCGAATTCGGGGGCCAGCGGGCGGCCGACGTCGCGCTTGAGCCACAGACGCAGCAGGTGCCGGCGGCGCTCCGGCTCGGGGTGGTCGATGTAGCTGGTGCGCGAGTGCAGCGCGGCGTAGTTGAGCAGCCACTGCACGTCCCCCGGCTGGAAGTCCATGTCGATCGGCAGGCCGGGCTCCTGCGAGATCTCGTCGAAGAGGGTGATGGCCTCGGCCTGTTCGAGCGTCAGCTGCGGCACCCCGTCGTACTCCTGCGCGCTGAAGATCATCGAGCTGCCCGCGTAGGTGCTGAAGACACCGTCGACGTAGCTGATGATCGGCGAGGTGTACGTCAGCTCAGGGGAGTCGGGGTCCTGGCGCCGCCAGTCCCAGTGGTAGGTGTCGAAGAGCCGCGGAGCGAGATCCGGCCGACGGCGTAGCATCTCGTTGTAGATCGTGGTGCCGCTGACCAGGCTGGAGGCTCCGCCCTCCTTGGCGCCGCGCAGGCACATGAGCGCGACGACATCGGAGCTGTCGGAGTGGAACGGCAGCCGGTCCCGCACGCGGGAGGGCAGCGCGCCCTCGTCGGACAGCGTCATGTTCGACGTGGCGATCACGTGGTCGAGCAGGTCACCCCTCTGGTTCTGCCCGATCGGCTGGCCGAGGTGCAGGCCCATGACGAAGAAGATGGCCGCGGCCATGGTGTCGCCGTATTCCTCCGTGCGCAGTCCACGCACCAGGACGAAGCCCCGGCCGGCGTCCATCTGGCGGGCGCACTCGTCGTTGAGGGCACGACAGACGTCGAAGGGGTAGTCGGCGGCCGTGGCGGTGCGCAGGTCGGCGTCGTCGGCGACGAAGCGCCGTCCCAGGTTCTCCAGCTCGGTGCGCTCGGCGTCGCTGAGCACGTAGATCCACTCGGTGGACCTCGACAGTTCGTCGCCGCGCCATGCGGACGGTCCGGAGATCGGCTCGAGGCCGACAGTGATGGTCATGGTGATGCACTCCTCGAAAATGTGATGAAAGGCCCGTCGGCGAAGGCCTGACGGACGACGAAGGTTGCGGTGCGGCAGGGGGCTCGTCGCGCGGCGACGAACGACACTCGGAACCCTCAGAAGGGAGTCTGAGGCTCGCCGGCGGCCGTACCGGGGCGCAGTCCCTCCCGGGGCGGGAAGTAGCTGAGCGGTTCGTCGTAGGTCCGGCGGCCAGCGCACGACACGAGCAGGACGCCGATCTGGGCGACTGTCCTCATGCTGGCCCGTCCTTTCGAGAAGTGCCTCAACCGTAGGGGAGAGCCGAGAGCTGGTCAATATGCGTGATGCCGTCTCGTATTTTCAGTACGTGATCAGGGGCGCGTCGTGCTGCGCGGGAACCGAGATCCTGGTGGGTGCCGACGCAGCACGTGGAAGAAGTCCAGGGGCATCAAGGCCGTGGCCGTGCCGGACAAGGCACAGCTTCCCGTATGGGCACGCGCTCTGGAGGACTGCGAGCTCGTCTACATGGCCGTGCCGAAGCTTGCCACGCTCACGCCGTTCCATCTGCTCGACCCTGGCGCCTTGGACATCTCGCCGCTTGAAGCTGCGGCGAGCCGGGTCGTGGCAACGGTCGCCCCCACCGTCGAAATCGATGCCCTGAGGCCGGTGGACGTCGTGGTCCTGGGGAGTGCGGCGGTCAACCGCGATGGCGCTCGGATCGGTAAAGGAGATTTTCCGGGACCACCTCGACGCCTCCAGGGTCGCTGCCCTCCCTGCTCTGCGGGGAGGGCGAACCGCTGGAAGGCGAACCGCTGAGCGGGTGGAGCCCAGGCTTGAGGGCCACGGCACTCGTCCGCTGCCCAGCACGCAGCAAGCGACCCCGAGTGGGACAGGACAGGTCACCGCAGAGTTGAGACATGTTGGCCGCACGGCTCATGACTCGGCACCTGTTTTTCCCGACCTCGCCGCCCAGCCTCCCGGGGCGGTCTCCCATGGCCGGGGACCGGTGCCGTCCGTCCACGCCTGGAGGGTCTCCCGGTCCACGCACACGATCCCGCACTGGTCGGCGTACTCCACCGCCGGCGCGGTGAATTCGCTCGTGGTGACCAGGACGGCGACGTCGGCCTCGTGGACGGTGAAGCAGGTGCCGCCGAAGCGCTGCAGATCCTGGGAACCGACCCGGTGGGCGTCGTCGTAGTGCTTGCACTGGATGACGATCCGGCGCCCGTCAGGGGCCACGGTCACGACATCGGCGCCCAGGTCCCCGGCACCTCCCACGACGTCGGCGGCAGAGCAGCCGTCGCGTTCGCAGAGGGCGGCGATCGCCTCCTCGAACTCCTCGGGTGTCAGGGCGTCGTAGTCGACAGCGACCTCGACGGCCGGCCGCGGACGCGGAATCGCGGGAGCATCCAGCTCGTCGGCCGCCTCCCTCGCCGCCTCGTCGAGCGCTGCCGCGGCCCGCCGTGCCGCTCTCGCCACATGCAACCGGCGCCGCAGGCCAAGGAAGCCCGCGACACCCACAACGACCAGGACGAACACCCAGACGGGACGCCGCTCGAGAGCGCCGGCCACCATGCGGGCCGCGAAACCCAGGACGCCCACGACCACAGCGAGAAGGACGAAGAACAGTGCGGTCGAGCGAAGGTCGAAGCCCTGCCGGCGGTTCGCAGGTGGTGTACGACGCACAGGTGCGGTCACGACATGCCCCCTTGTGGGACCGATGGGAAGATCACTCCCACCGTCTTCCCAAGATCGCGACCATCATTGTTCCCGCCGCCGCGCCGGACGCTTCACTCGGCGGTGCCGTCCTGACGCCCGGCATCACCGACGACCGGTGGGGCGCCGCCACCGTGATGGCCGGGGGCCGCCCACGGCGCAGCCACCGGAGGCGAGTCCGCGGCTGCCGGCGTGGACGACAACCGGTCGACGCTCGTGGGCGTCAGCGGTGTCAGGCGACGGCGGCGGCCGAGATGCCGATGGCGATGAACAGCCAGCCGGTGGTCAGCTCCCAGCGGTGGCGGATCTTCGGCCTGGCGAGCAGGGCGCGCAGTCGCGCCGCGACGACAACGAGGCCGAACCAGTAGACGACGCCGATGAGGATGTCGAGGATGCCCAGGAAGAAGATCTGGTGGGCCATGGAACCGTGGCCGTCGACGAATTGCGGAAGGACGCTGAGGAAGAACAGTGCGGCCTTGGGGTTGAGCACGTTGGTGAGGAATCCCTGGGTGAAACCGGACTGCCAACGCCCCGGGACGGGCCCCGCCTTCGGTGTCGGCGGCCCGGGCGGGTGGGCGCTGTCCTGGGGGGGGGCACCGGCCGCGTCCTCGTTCGCGTGCCGCTGCTTCCGGGCGGCCTGGCGAGCGGTGAGCAGTGCCCGCACCCCGAGATGGACGAGGTAGGCCGCTCCCAGCAGTTTGATCCCGTCGTACACCACGGGTGAGCGGGTGGCGATCACTGACAGGCCTGCGGCGGCGGCCAGCATGTGCACGCACAGCCCGGTCTGCGCGCCCAGTGCCGCGGCCCTTCCTTTCGAGGGGGCCTCGGCGGCCGATCTGACGACCACAAGGAAGTCCGGGCCGGGCACCACGTACGCCACCAGCACCACGCCGAGGAAACCGACCAAGTCGACCGTCATCCGCTCTCCGCTCGTCCGCCCTGGGAGACCGCTCGCCGCCGGGGCCCGTTCCCCAGGAGCCCGGGCGCACGGAGCGCCCGGCCGGGTGACGCCGCCAGTGTGCGTGGACCGGCCACCGAGGCGACGGCGACGGCCTCGTCGAGTACCCCGTGACAGCCTTTGATCGCCCGCACGCGGTCGGGTCGCAGCCGCAGCGGTGGAACCCTCCGGGGCGCCCGGGCGCAGTGCCGTACATGGACCGGTCACGTCGTCGGCGTATCCGGAGTCAGGACCTACCCACACCTCACCGACCCGATGCGAATGGGCGGACGTACCCGGTGACAACCACGACGTTCTTCACGGCGTCCCCCGAGTGGATCTGCCTCGTCCCCGCCGAGGACCCGGCCGGTCTCCCGGAACGCTGGACGCACCGGACGCGCCGAACCACACGCCGTTCCCCGGCCCGGAATCCGTCTCCTCCCGGGACCACGCCGGCGTCCTGCGGGAGTGGCAGACCCGATACGGCGCGCAGATCTGCTACCTCGACTCCACCGCGGTCCTTCTCCCGGTCGAGAGCCCTCCGTCGGACCCGTGGGAGACAGCACGGGTAGCGATCGAACTGCGAAGTCGACCACGGAGGTCGGTGCGCGCCGGTACGCAGGCCTTTCGGCATCGTCGTGACCCGCGTCCGAGGGAGCGGGCGAGAAACCCGGCGTTCGACCTGATGGCGTGTCAGTAGAGTCGGCAAGTGGTCAGCATGAGTCCTGAGGTACTCGACGAAGGCCCCGAACATGCGACTCGAGGCGAAGCGCGGATTGTGGGCCCCGACTCGCTGAAGCGTAGGTCAGGCGTCTGGATGCGAGGCCTGGAGCATGGCCGGTCGGGTCCTGTTCGCTTCGGTTCGATCCCGTCGCCCCCTTGCCTGGTCCGCTGCACATTCCTTTGGAAAATGCCAAAGCCTTCACCTGGGCCGAGTACTTTCCGTAGTGTCGTGCTCACGTTCGCGGGAACGGCCGTGCAGGGGAGGGGATTCGGCGTGCCCGGAATTGACGAGAGTCTTCTGGAGGCCATGCGGCTGCCCGGTGCGCGAGGGGCGGCGGTGGTCGACTGGATCAGCGGTCTCGCCCTGGGCGCGGTGGGTGACGCCCCGGGCGGCGACCTGGAGGCGACGGCCGCGGAGACCGCCGAACTCGCCCGCCTCGCCACGGAGAGCGGCGCGCTCGCCCCGGTCGGCGGCGACGCGGGCGGAGTGTCCGGCAAGGAACCACCCGTACAGGACCTGATCATCACGAACACCGACTCGTACCACCTGCTCAGGTTCGTCACCACGACCTTCGACAGCACCGTGTTCCTGCACTTATGGCTCGACCGCGGCGAGGGCAACCTCGCCCTCGCCCGCATCCGGCTGGCCGAGATGGCGGACAGACTGGTGCTCGGATGACCACGCCGACCCGCACCGCTCGCACGGACGAACCGGCCTCGGCCCTGCTCGGCACCCTCGCAGCGCAGGGCGCGAGCGGCGCCCTGTCCACCGAGGCGGGGATCGTCTACCTCGCCGCGGGACACGTCGTCCATGTCGAATCCGCCCTCACCCCCGACATCGGCGCTCTGCTCACGCACAGCGGCGCGCTCGCCCCGGACGGCTGGTGGGAGGCCATCGACCAGGCCGGCCGCCGTTGCCGCGTCGGCCGTCAGCTGGTGGACAGCGGCCACCTCGCCGCCGGCGCGCTGGAACTGTGCCACCTGGGGGCCCTCTTCGACGCGGCGTACTTCGTCCTCGCCCACGACGGACCGGTGCTCCGCTTCCGCCCCGGAGTCTCGCACTGGCTGGGCGCGGTCCGTGCCGTGCCGGTGAACACCGTCCTGCGCGAGTCGAGACGCCGCCGCGAACTGCTGCACCGCATATGGCCCGAACCCATCATCGACCTCGCCCCGCTCGCCCGCGTCCCCGGTACCGACCCGGCGGATCTGCCGACCCGCCGCAGCCGCACCCTCGCCCAGGTCGACGGCGTCCGCACCGCCGCCCAGATCGCCACCGCCCTCGCCTGCCGCACCTTCCACACCCTCGTCGAACTCCGCCGCCTGGCCGCCGCGGGGCTGGTCGCCCCCAAAGCCCCAGCCCCAGCCCCTGTCCCAGCCCCCGCCCCCGCTTCCGTTTCCGCTCCAGTGTCCGCCGAGCCGGGCCCCGCCC
>NZ_DF968369.1:0-3992 GCF_001270025.1 Streptomyces azureus
TTGTGCCAGATCGCGGCGGTCAGCGCGAGAATGCGTTGCATGACGCGGGCTATGACACCTCCGGGTGTGCGCCCTCGGTGCCGTTCGAGGTCCTGAATTCAGGAACCGTGGATATTGGGCCGGATGGATCCGGCCCTTGAACCCTTGAACGGGTCCTCCAAACGGCGCGCACAAGCGGCCAGGACTGCGGGCAGGCGGCCCCCGCCGCACTGTCGTGTGCAGCGGGGGCCGCCTGGGTGGGTCAGACTTTGCCCTGGAGGCGCCAGACCTGGTTGGTCTTGGTACTGAGGGTGCCGGCGGGGTCGCAGGTCCACTGGTGGATCAGGGCCCCGGGTGTGGTGGATACGTCGGAGACGTCGACGCACTTGCCGCTGTGGACGGCGACGAGTTGGTAGTCCTGGCTGTTGCCGAGGGCGGTGACGGGGTTGAGGGTGAACATCTGGTTCGTGCTGCCGTTGCAGGTGTACTGGATGACGGGCGCGCCGTCGGCCGTGGACGCGTTCTGGACGTCCAGACACTTGCCGCTCAGCTCGTTGACGACGGTGTAGGTGTTGCTGCGGCCGACCACCGGCTTGAGGTCGAGCATCTGCTGGTAGCCGCCCTCGCAGGAGTACTGCTGGTACTGCGTTCCGTCGGCGGTGCTGAGATGGGTGTCGTCCAGGCACTGGCCGCTGTTCTCGCTGACGGCGACCGTGGAGACGGTAATGTTGGACGGCGGGAGCAGGGTGACGGTGTAGCCGTCCTTGGCGCTCGTCCAGGGGATGGTGAGCGACGCGGCGTTGTTGCTGACCGTGAGGGTGGTGTCGGACACGGTCTGCGGTCCGGTCACCGCGGCTCCGTTGTTGTACGGGACGCGCTGGACCACGGCTCGCACCCGGTTGTTCTCCATCACCGACGTGGTGTTGAGGCCGGTGAGGTTGACGGTGACGTTGCCGGTGTTGCCGTTGCTGCCGAGCAACAGCTTGGTGTTCTTGGCGGTGTTGTCCTTCGTGGCCAGGCCGTCGATGCCGCTGCCGGCGGTGAGCTTGACGATGTTGCCGGTCTGGGAGCCGTAGTAGCGGTACATGAACCACTCGCCGAGTGGCAGGTACTGGCCGGCGCTGTTCTTGGTGAGGAGGTTGGCCTCGTCGTCGTGCAGGTTGGTGCCCGAGGCCCAGTTGCCGCGCAGGCCGTCGGCGCCGGCCCGCTCCAGGCGGCCGATGAACCAGGCGCCGCCGCCCGGTGACTGCATGGACAGGGTGGCGTACTCGTTGATCTGGTACGGGCGGGTGTTGGTCAGACCGGCGGCGGCGAGGGTGGAGTTCGCTCGGCCGACGTCGACGGCCGGGTCTCCGGGCTCGTCGTGCCAGCTGTAGATGTCGGGGGCGACGTTGTGGGCCTTGACGTAATTGAGGTAGGTGGTCCACCAGGTGTCGGAGGAGTTCGGCTGGTGGGCCATGCTGGGGCCGACGATGAGCTGGTTCGGGAACGCCGCCCTGACCCGAGCGTAGAAGCGCGACCACATCTCCAGGTACTGGGCCTGTGACGGCGCCCAGAAGCCGCTGCCGTCGGGCTCGTTCCACAGGTCCCACTGGACGTTCATGTTGTTGGCTTTGACGTCGTTGATGAGCTGCGTGACGAAGTTGTCGAACTGGGTCCAGTCGCCGTTGTCACCGGGCCAGCCCTGCGTGGTGGTGCTGTCGGCGCCCCACAGGTCGTGGGGCAGCAGGACGAAGGTGCCGCCGAGGGCGACGGTGCGCTTGTACTGGGCGAGGGTGGAGTTCCAGCGGGTCTGGTAGTCGGCGAGGCTGGTGGCGTAGCCGCCGTTGTTGAGCTGGGCGCCGCCGGCCCGCATGAAGTGCCACTTGATGTCCTTGAAGAAGTGGTCCTGCGGCAGCGAGCCGCCCGGCGTCATGCCGTAGATCATTCCAGAAGCCCGGTAGGCGGGGGCGCCGCCGGCGGTGGAGAAGTCGACGGTGACGCTGGTGTCGACGGCGTGTGCGCCGGCGGCGGGGAGGAACGTACCGGCGAGGGAGGCCAGCAGGACGGCGACCGTGGACAGGCCGCGGCGCCTGCGGGCGGCGGGGTGGGCGGGACCGGACGCGTTGCCGGTCGCTGTTCCGGAGAACAGGCTCGGGGTGTGCATGGTGCGGCTCCGAGGTGTCGGGATCGGCCCGGGCGGGGAGGCGCCCGGGTGGTTTGCGGGTGGGGGCTGTCGTGACGGAGGGAATGGGTCGTCAGTGGCCGTGGGCGCTCGTGCGGGCATGGGCCTCCGCGAGCAGGAGGTAGCTGCCGGCGGTCCACGTGTAGGCGCGGTCGCGCAGGCCCTCGCCGGTCAGCGCGTCGAAGTTCTCCGCGAAGCCGGAGGCCTCGCACAGGGCGCGGAACCGGGAACTGATGTCGTCCGCGAGGCGGTCGTGGCCGCTGCGGCGCAGACCGTCCTCGATGAGGACGGTGGCCGGCGCCCAGATGGGGCCGCGCCAGTAGCCGTCGGACCGGTAGTGCGGGGAGGTGGGCAGTTCGGTCGCCAGGCCGTACGGGGTCAGGTGGGCCTCGATCCGCTTCGCCAGGGTCGCGCTCACCCGGTCGGGGAGGTGCTCGCCGAGGGTGATGGGCATGAGGTCGAGGAGGCTTGCGGTCGTCCAGGCGTGGCCGGAGACGGCCGAGCGGGTCGTGAAGTGGTCGCCGGTCCACAGCTCCGTGAACAGGGCCGACCGTATGCCGTCGGCGGCGCGCAGCCAGATGCGGGCGTCGTCGGGGCGGTCGAGGTCAGTGGCCAGCTCCGCGAGCTCCCTCAGTTGCAGCACCAGGAACGCGGCCAGGTCGGCGGTGACGACCACCCGCTCCGGATCGAAGGTGGTGGCGTTGTCCCAGCCGCTGTCGTTGCCGTGCTGGTAGTGGGCCAGGACCGCGCCGGGAGCGCGCCGCCGCTCCAGCCAGAACCTCGTCCAGCATGCCAACCGGTCGTAGGCTTCGGTCAGTTCGGCGCGGCCGAGGGGCCGGGGAAGCCGTCGGCGCAGCCGGCCCAGGGCCCAGCCGTGGATGGGCGGCTTGACGAAGTTGTAGAGCACCTCGGAGTGGGTGACGGAGTCCGGCAGGGCGCCCATGGTGTCCAGGTGGTCGAACATGACCGACCACTGGTCCCACGCCAGCTCCGGTGCGCCGGGAGCCAGGGCGAGGGCGTTGAAGCAGTGGTCCCAGCTCCATACCTTGTCCATCCAGTGCTTGGACATCAGCACCGCCGGACGGCCCAGGTATCCGGCGGGCCGTACGGTCGCCGACCACAGCACGTAGACGGCGAGTTCGGCGGCCGGGGTCGCCGGCGACCGCCACGGGGCGACGGCGTCGGCGAAGTCGGTGAACGCCCGGCACGCCGACTTCGTGACCCGGTCGAAGGAGAGCGAAGGGCGGTAGGGGGCCCGTGCGTTGTCGAGTTCCTCGACGGCCGCCTCCCACGCCTCACCGCCGAGGTTCACCCCGCGGTCGCCGACGCCCAGGCGCTGGTCGCCGAAGCCCTCCGCCGTGCCGGACATCACGGTGAGGCGGTAGCGGCGCCCGGTCTCGTAGGAGGTGAAGACGTACGAGTCGTCGACGGGATCGGTGTAGAAGTAGATGCCGCTGAACGGTGTGAGGGTGTCGGCCGCCGCGGCGACGCGCAGCGCGGCACCCGTGCCGCGCAGGCGCAGGGTGTCGGGTGACTCGTAGACAGCGTCGACGTGTCCCCCGCCGTCCAGGTGCCAGCTGAGCACGCCGGGTGTGGCGGCCACGGTGGTGGGCGCGCGGGTGCCGCCGACTCGGTGGAGGGGCGTGAACCGCAGGACGGGGTGCATGCCGTTCTGATGGGAGACGAGGTGGAGGTCCTCGGCGACGGTCTTCTCGGCGACCACGGGGCTGATGCCGAACCAGGATCCGTGGGTGCTGAACGGTATGTCGCGGACGGAGAAGGCGGGACCGGGCGGGGCGGCGGTCATGGGGTGGTACTCGTTTCTCGAAGGCGGGGGGGGGAACGTGCT